>DAORHY010000122.1:0-9808 GCA_035438225.1 Bacteroidia bacterium | reverse complement strand
TCAGGGAGGGCTTTAAAATAGGTTGTTGATTCCCTCAGGCGAAATGCCGGAGCAACTGCAAGGGTTATTTATTTATCGACTACAACAACCAGGTATTTCGACATGGCCCAGAACTTTTCAGGATTCGTGATCAGGATATCACTCACCTTATTTCCCTTGTGTTCTATCGTATAGCTGTCGGACGGGTGATTGGTGAGTAAACGGGCATCTTTTGCTTCTACTGGAATGGTTTGCACTTTTGTAATGTCAATGGAAGTAAAAGAATCATTTTTGAAATTGGCATTTACTTTTTTCGTTGCACCGATTCCAAGGACTCCCCCTTCTTTCTTCATGACTTGCTTACTTTGGAGTTCTTTGAATGTTCCGGTTGTATAGTATGCCTGGTTCAATTTGCTAGTTTGCTCCTCAATGAATACTTGTTTTGTGGTATTCTCCGTTGCCAGTGCAGCTACATCCGTGTTTAATTTATCCACTTTCGTATTCATTTCTGCAAGCTGGGTGTTCAGGTCAGCAAGCTGTTTGTCTTTTTCTTGGATCTGAAGATTCAGCTTCTCAATCATGACCTGGAAACCGCTCATTTTAATTTTTGATTTGCTGAGGTTCGCACTCAGCGCAGCAATTTTTTGCTTGTTCTCTTTGATCAGTTCATTAATTGCCAGGATGTTTTCATTGATACGGTCCATTTGAGTGGCTTTCAATTCACCGTTTCCCGTTGCAGTGGCAACAAGTGATTGCTTCTTATCAATAGCAGCAAGGTTGTCTTCTATCTGGTTAAAAGAAGCCAGGAAAGCAGTGATCGTTGAATCTTTGTACTCCACAGCAGCTGTTAAATTGTTTTTATCCTGCTGGAGTTTATCAGCGTCAGCCTTGTAATCGTGGCAGCCGGATGCCAGTAACACAACAAATGCGGCAAACAAAATCTTTTTCATAATCTTTGGGTTTTAGAGGTTCGAAACGTGCTGGTTAATGATTTACAAAACCATAGGATGTCAGAACCATGCCAGGTTCTGAATTTCGCTTTTTATTAAAATTTCAAGCTATTCATGACGATTCCGGGATTTATCGTAACCATTCATGCCCCGGATCGGGGAAATTTTTCCCCAAAAAAGAAAATAGGACAGGATGGGATTTCGGCATGATAGGCCAACTAGTTACCGATAGACAAAGATCGAGCAGGCTGAGCTCCCCCGGGTACTCTCCCCCTTTTATCTTCTTTAGAAAAACTTCCCAAATCCAATGATTCATGCGATTCCTTCATTTTGAAGATTCATGGATATTTATATCTTTCGGACCTCTAACCTATAATTTAAATGAAAAAACTATTACTCCTCCTTGTATGCAGTGTATGGTTAACCCTGAAGCTTTCCGCCAGTTGTTCTTCAGGATTTACAGAAGTTATTGTACAAATCGTACCGGATGGTTATCCCAGCGAAATCTCGTGGACGCTTGTTGATTCTGCAGGCTCCACTGTCGAATTCGGTAATGCTGTCGGAGATACCGTATGCATTCCAAACAATTCCTGCCACCAGTTTACCATCTTTGATAGTTTCGGTGACGGGATTCTCAATCCCGGCGGATTCTGGCTGTACGTCAACGGCTCTCTGGTCGCGAACGGTAACAATTATGGGTTTCAATCACAATATTCTATCAATTGCCCTGCAGGCATGTACTGTTCAAGTCCCCTCATCCTGACCTCCGGGAGCAATACGGCTCAATTTGATGACACCTGGTATATTTGTACTCCCTCAGTTTCCGGAACATATAACCTGAGCACCTGCGGCACCAATACGTGTGACACAAAAATCTGGGTGTACAGCACCTGTCCGGGAACTCCTTACGTGGAAGGTCCTCCCGGAACATACGCCTACAATGATGACAACAACTGCGGCAGTCAGGCAAACCTGGATTTCATCATGGTTGCCAATTCAACGTATTATATCCGGATCGGCGACAGCAATGACCAGTGTCCGGGAGCTGTCAATTTTGAATTTTCATATGTCGGGCCGATCACGGGTTGTACCGATCCCAATGGCTGCAATTATAACCCACTGGCTACAGTCGATGACGGTAGTTGTATCTACAACGGAAACCCCGGTTGTGCAGGGCCTGATCTGGAACTCGATTCTATGGCATTCCTCAATAGTTTAGGCATTCAAACACATGTTGCTGGCGGTTGTGATATCGATGAGGGATGTGTGACCGGTTACGGAACGCGGTACGTGATCACTTTCACTTCCAAAATCAACAACATCGGCTCACTCGATTTTTATATCGGAGATCCCGGTGCGAATCCCGGAATGTTCAATACAAATAACTGTCATGGCCATGCACACTACGAAGGCTATGGAGATTATCGCTTATTCGACAGCAACAACAACCTCGTACCGGCAGGACATAAAAACGGTTTTTGTGTCATGGACCTTTGCGGGTTTGGTCAGTACAATTGCAGCATGATGGGAATCTCTGTTGGCTGTTACGATGCGTATGGAGCAGGGACCCAGTGTCAGTGGATAGACATCACGGATGTACCGGAAGGTGATTACCGTGTCGTGGCCATTATCAATTCCCATCACCTGCCGGATGCATTGGGACATTATGAAACGGATTACCTGAACAATGCCCTTCAGGTTTGCATGCACATTTCCCGGAACGGTGGAGTACCTTCCTATACAATTTTACCTAACTGCACCCCCTATGTAGATTGCGCAGGTGTACCGGGTGGGACAGGGGAACTGGATTGTGGTGGAGTTTGCAACGGCCCCGGAATTTACGGCGACTCTTATTCTGACGGTACACTCGACGCCGGTGACATTGATACCTATATGGATATTATCCAGTCAAACATGCCTCCCTCCGCCTGTTACGATTTAAATGCAGACGGCGATATTTCGGTGATTGATGCGGCATTGGTCAATTGGTGTATGCACGGAAACAATGCTCACCCGGGAGGCAGTTACCACAACCATTGCAATTTCCCGAGAAACATCGTGAACCCGAATGACATCGTTGGACTTAGCATTGCAGATGTGAATTACACAGATAACTATGTGGACATTGCAGTCGAGAATATTTCAGCAAAAATTAAAGCATACCAGTTTACCATGAGCGGAATTTCAATCAGCAGCGTCGTTAGTCTTGCTGATCCTGTAAACTTCCCGGTTGATGTCCGGTATATTCCTTCTACGAATGAGGTGATTGGAATATCCATTCAGGATTCTTCCCTGGAGCGTGCCACTTCACAGATGCTCGTACGGATTTACTTCAGCGCAGTAACGGATACGGCAATTTGTATCAGTGCCATTCAGGACCTTGTGAATCAGGATGCAGAACAAACCACCTTTAACCTTCATGACAATTGCCGTCCGGCGTTGAACACAGGGCTCTCTTCCATTTTCAAACCCGCAGATCTTGTTATCATTCCAAATCCCGCTAATGACAAAGCTTTCCTGCACCTGTCATCTGCAGACAAAGCAATCAAAGAAGTGATCGTCACAGATGCATCCGGAAGAATGATTTCTGTTCCTGTTCAGATTGTCCGGGATAACTGGTACGAAATGAATCTTTCCGGCCTATCCGGCGGCGTGTACATTCTGAGTGTCCGCTCAACGGAAACATACGGAGTAACCCGTTTTGTGAAAATGTAAGCTGAAGAAACTTACAAATGTGACGAAGGGCGCAAAGAAAATGATCTTTGCGCCCTTCGTGCTTCACGAATACTTAAACACACATCAATAAACCTGTTTCATTTTTGTCTCAGCTTTCTTTTTGCCTTTCAGGTCAGCTGGTTTTTCAGCTTTAACCATATTTTCCATTCCTCTCAACAACGCATCCGGATTATAGGAAATAGAATCGATCCCCTGTTCAATCAGGAAATGTGCGAATTCCGGAAAATCACTTGGAGCTTGTCCACACAATCCGATCTTCACACCGGCTTTGTGGGCATCGTGAATCACGGAGGCGATCAGGCGCTTCACCGAAGGATTATTTTCATCGAACAATTCATTTACAATGGAAGAGTCCCTGTCCAATCCCAGAGTGAGTTGTGTCAGGTCATTGGATCCTATTGAAAAGCCGTCAAACACTTTAGCGAATTCATGAGCCTGAATAACGTTGCTTGGAATTTCCGCCATGACATAAATTTCAAGGTGATGTTCACCGCGTTTTAAACCAAATTCTTCCATCAGGGTGACAACCTTTTTTCCCTCTTCCACAGTACGGCAAAACGGAATCATCAGCTTCACATTTGTAAAGCCCATCTCCTCCCTGACCTTTTTCATCGCCAGGCATTCCAGCCTGAAACCTTCTCTGTACTTTTCATGATAATACCTGGAAGCACCCCGGAATCCCAGCATCGGATTTTCTTCCTCGGGTTCAAACTGTTTTCCACCCAGGAGATTTGCATACTCATTTGTCTTGAAATCACTCATCCTAACAATGACATCTTTCGGATAGAATGCCGCTGCAATGGTGGAAACAGCCTGGGCCAGTTTGTCCACAAAGAATAATTTTTTATCCGGATACAAAAAGGTCAGCTCCGCAATTTCAGTTTTTGCTTTTTCGTCTTTCAGCTCATCAAATTTCACTAACGCCATCGGATGAATACGGATTGCATTGTTGATGATAAACTCGAGACGCATCAATCCGATTCCTTTGTTCGGATAAAAAGACAAACGAAAAGCCTGGTCCGGATCACCGAGAATCATCATGGGAGCAGTAGCCGGCATTTTGATATGCTTCAGATCAATTATTTTTTCTTCCCATTGCAGGCTTCCATCATAGATGTAACCTGTCTTCCCTTCCGAACAAGAGATGGTAATCAACTGACCGTCTTTTATTTTTTCGGTTGCATCGTTTGTACCAACAACTGCAACCGCACCTACTTCTCTTGCTACAATTGCTGCATGGCTCGTCCGTCCTCCTTTATTGGTGATGATTGCTGAAGCCATTTTCAGAATGGGGTCCCAGTCCGGATTTGTGATGTCTGTAACGAGAACATCGCCAGGTGTTAACTGACCGGATTCAGCAGGAGATTTCAGAATCCGTGCAGGACCGGAAGCAATTCCGGAACCTACGGCGCTTCCCTGTGTAATGATAGTCCCTTTACTTTTGAGACGATATTCTTTTTTCAGGAAAGGGTCTTTACGTGAATGAACAGTCTCCGGACGGGCCTGAATAATATAAATCTCCCCGGTATTCCCGTCTTTCGCCCATTCGATATCCATCGGATCGCCATAATGCTGCTCAATCAAAACCGACCACTTTGCGATCCGCATAATTTCATCGTCCGTAAGCACCCAGGCTCTTTGTTTTTCTAACGGTGTATCTGTGTTGACAATCTGATTCACAGTATCGGATGCATCCGAATAAATCATCGTCTTCGCTTTCGAACCCATCTTTTTAGAAAGGATGGCATTTTTTCCAGCTAATAATGTCGGTTTGAATACAATAAATTCATCCGGATTGATTGCCCCCTGAACGATATTTTCCCCAAGTCCCCAGCAACCCGAAATCAATACCGTATCACGGAAACCACTTTCAGGATCGAGCGTAAATGAAATTCCAGAAACAGAAAGATCGGAACGTACCATTATCTGTACTCCCGCAGACAAAGCAACTTTCATGTGATCAAAACCATTATCCACACGGTATTTTATTGCTCGGTCGGTGAAAAGAGAAACGAAACAGAGTTGCACAGCTTTCAAGACTTCATCTGCTCCCCGTCTGTTGAGAAATGTTTCATGCTGGCCGGCGAAACTGGCCGTCGGTAAATCTTCTGCTGTGGCGCTACTGCGAACGGCAACATCGAGTTCACGATTATTTTCCTTACACAGTTCTTCGTAGGACTGTGTAATTTTTGTTGCCAGATCCACAGGCATCTGAGCCAATCCCATCAGATTCCTTGCCTGCAAACCGATTTCCGCAAGATTTGAAAACCGAACAGTATCCAACTGAACCAAAAGTTCAGCCAACTGCTCCTCCAGGTGATTGTATCTCAGAAAATACCGGTAGGCATCGGCTGTCGTTGCAAAACCGTCCGGCACCTTCATTCCGTTTCCGGAAAGATAATTGATCATTTCACCAAGCGAAGAATTTTTTCCGCCGACAAGGGAAAGATCTGCCTTATGAATATTTTTAAATGGAATGACGTAATTAGTTTCCATAATGAATTCCTTTTGACAAAGGTACATTCATCAGAAAATAAACAGCATGACTGGGATTAGGAAACGATGTGATCTTCCTCACAAAATCCGGTGCGAAAATCCGGACCCCTTTCCGAATTCATAAATGGTTTACCCTGCAAGAAACGAATCAGCCGGCTTTCACACTCTCTTTCTTCGCTTTTTTACATATTTCTCCGGTATTGTCCGCCAACCTCGAAAAGCGAGCCGGTAATTTCACCGAGGGAACAATATTTGGCGGCTTCCATTAACTGTTCAAAAATATTCCTGTTTTGAACGGCAGCATCCTGAACCTTTTCAAGCATTTCGGATGCTTTCGCAGCATTCCCTTTGTGCAATTCTTGCAACATGTGAATCTGGTATTCCTTTTCCTCCGTCGTGGCACGTATCACCTCTCTCGGCAATACTGTGGGAGAACCTTTGGAACTCAGAAAGGTATTGACACCGATAATCGGAAATCGTCCATCGTGCTTCAGCGTTTCATAATAAAGTGATTCCTCCTGGATTTTCCCGCGCTGGTACATGGTTTCCATTGCACCCAGCACGCCTCCCCTCTCCGTGAGCCGGTCAAATTCGGCATACACGGCCTCTTCCACCAGATCCGTCAGCTCTTCATTGATGAATGAACCTTGCATTGGATTTTCATTTTTCGCCAGTCCGAATTCTTTATTGATGATCAGCTGGATCGCCATGGCACGGCGCACACTTTCTTCTGTCGGAGTAGTAATTGCTTCGTCATAAGCATTCGTATGCAGGGAATTGCAGTTATCGTAAATTGCATACAACGCCTGAAGGGTAGTTCGGATATCATTGAAATCAATTTCCTGGGCGTGCAATGACCTTCCGGAAGTCTGGATGTGATATTTCAGCATCTGCGAGCGCTCGTTACCTCCATATTTCAGTTTCATCGCTTTCGCCCAGATACGGCGCGCAACACGCCCGATTACCGCATATTCAGGATCGATTCCATTGCTGAAAAAGAAAGAAAGATTCGGGGCGAAATCATCGATGTGCATCCCCCTGCTGAGATAATACTCAACATAAGTAAATCCGTTTGCCAGTGTAAAAGCCAGCTGGGAAATCGGATTTGCTCCCGCTTCCGCAATGTGGTATCCGCTGATCGAAACGCTGTAAAAATTCCGAACCTTTTGGTCAATGAAATATTTCTGGATATCACCCATCATGCGCAAGGCGAACTCTGTACTGAATATACATGTATTTTGTGCCTGGTCTTCCTTCAAAATATCCGCCTGAACTGTTCCGCGTACGATCTTCAGAGTATCTGCTTTTAACTTAGTATATACTTCCATCGGCAAAACCTGGTCACCTGTGACGCCAAGCAACATCAAACCAAGACCGTCATTTCCTTCCGGCAAGGGTCCCTGATAAGCAGGACGTTTTACTCCCTTTTCCTTGTAAATTTCTGAAATCCGTTTATTCACATCGGCTTCCAATCCATGCGATTTGATGTACACTTCACACTGCTGATCAATCGCAGCATTCATGAAAAAACCAAGCAACATCGGAGCCGGACCGTTGATGGTCATTGAAACAGATGTGGTCGGATCTGCGAGATTAAAACCAGAATATAATTTTTTTGCATCATCCAAGCAGCAAATGCTGACACCGGAATTACCAATTTTACCATAAATATCCGGGCGCCAGTCCGGATCGTTTCCATACAAGGTAACGGAATCGAAGGCAGTCGATAAACGGGCTGCAGGCATTCCTTTGCTGACATAGTGGAACCTGCGATTGGTACGTTCCGGCCCGCCTTCACCTGCGAACATTCGTGTCGGATCTTCCCCTTCCCTTTTGAAGGGATATATTCCCGCCGCATAAGGGAATTCTCCAGGGACATTTTCCATCAATGTCCATTTCAGGATCGCACCCCAGTTTTTGTAAGGAGGTGTGACCACTTTGGGAATCTGGCTGTGGGATAAAGATTCCGTATGTGTTTTAATCTTTAAAGCCTTTTCCCTGACTTTGAAAGTATAGACTTCATCTTTGTAAAGTTTACGTTTCGCCTCCCAACCTTCAATCAGCTTCCAGTTTTTCGGATCAAGTTCCAGCCGGATAGTATCGAATGATTCCTGAAGGGATTTTATCAACCGGTCCCTGTCGTCCAGCTTGCTTTCTTTCACTGTCTTCATGGAAAGATGCAAACCATACATTTGTTCCGCTATCTGACTTTGCTGCTCAGCCCAGCTTGCGTAGTTCCTGTTGTTCTCAGTAATTTCACTCAGGTATCGGGTGCGGTTCGGCGGGATGACATATATTTTCTCCGACATCTCCTTGGTTACATGATAATTTGATCTGAGAGGAGCGCCAGTTTTTTCCGCTACACGATCCATCACCGCTTTGTACAGGTTGTTCATTCCCGGGTCATTGAACTGACTCGCAATCGTCCCGTACACAGGCATCTGGTCGTCTTCTTTATCCCAAACCTGGTGGTTACGTTTGTATTGTTTTTTAACATCGCGGATTGCATCAAGAGCACCGCGTTTGTCGAACTTATTCAATGCGATCAGGTCCGCGAAATCAAGCATGTCTATTTTTTCCAATTGCGAAGCTGCTCCGTACTCCGGAGTCATCACATACAGCGAAACATCGCTGTGTTCAACAATTTCAGTATCGCTTTGACCGATACCGGAAGTTTCCAGGATGATCAGGTCGTATTTTGCAGCTTTAAGTATCGCTACTGCTTCGGAGACATGTTTGGAAAGCGCAAGATTACTCTGGCGGGTAGCGAGTGAACGCATGTACACCCGTGGATTTCGGATTGCGTTCATCCGTATTCGGTCACCCAACAATGCACCACCGGTTTTGCGTTTGGACGGATCCACAGAAACAACACCGATATATTTTTCCGGAAAATCAATCAGGAACCGTCGCACCAGTTCATCCACAAGGGAAGATTTTCCGGCTCCTCCCGTTCCTGTAATACCCAGAACTGGTGTCTTGCTTTGTTTGGCAAGCTCGTGTACCCGTTTCATTTCCGCTTTTGCACCATCCGGGTTGTTCTCTGCAGCTGAAATCAATCGCGCGATCGAGTTCCAGTTTTTTTCAAGCAAATGTCCGACTTCTCCGTTCAGTTTCTCACCCGTTGCATAATCACTTTTCTGCAGCAAATCATTAATCATTCCCTGCAATCCCATGGAACGCCCGTCGTCCGGATGATAAATGCGTGTGATACCGTACTTCTGTAATTCCTCTATTTCAGTTGGAAGTATGGTTCCGCCTCCGCCACCAAATATTTTTATATGACCGGCTCCTTTTTCTTTTAGCAAATCATACATGTACTTGAAATACTCTACATGTCCACCCTGGTAACTTGTCATGGCAATTGCCTGCGCATCCTCCTGAATAGCGCAATTCACAACCTCTTCAACACTTCTGTCGTGACCCAGATGAATCACTTCAGCTCCACTGCTCTGGATAATTCTCCGCATGATGTTAATAGCAGCGTCATGGCCGTCAAACAGGGATGCAGCAGTAACAATCCGTACTTTATTCTTTGGCTTATAGACTTCTGTTTTACTCATAACCTTATCTTAGGATTGTTGCAAAGATAAGAGATTCAGGGGTTTTACATGCAAAGAATGGCGCTGCAATGGATTTGATATTCA
>DAORHY010000121.1:0-9835 GCA_035438225.1 Bacteroidia bacterium | reverse complement strand
CAAAGTGGTTTCAAAAGCCGAAATGTTAAGGGAGCAATATAAAAATAGTCTACAAGAGTTGGAAAATATGTACGGTGCATTAAGCCAAAAAGCATTTAAGGGAGAATTGGTTTCTTCAAAAAGTACTGTCAAGAATTAAAAATCATTTGTCTATGCAACCCAAATTATCTCGTCTCACTCCTGTCAACCCGCGCGAAGTTTGGAAACACGAGGCGTTGGATTTCACACAGTGGTTAGCAAAGGAGGAAAACATTTCTTTGTTATGCGAAGAATTGGAGATCAACATCGAAAATGTAAAACCGGAGGTTTCTGCCGGGAGGTATAATGTAGATTTGGTTGCCGAAGAAATTGACACAAAGCGAAAGGTAATAATTGAAAACCAGTTAGAACAAACTGATCACAAACACCTGGGTCAGATTATTACTTACGCTTCTGCACACGATGCATCTCTAATTATCTGGATCGTCAAAGACTACACCGAAGAACACCGTCAGGCAATAGACTGGTTCAACCGCAACATGACAGAGAACATCAGTTTCTTTCTTGTTCAGATTGAATTATTCAAAATTGGAAACAGCGACATCGCTCCTGCATTCAACATCATTTGCGAACCCAACAATTGGGGTAAGACAATGAAAAAATTCAGTGAAGGCGACAGCGTAAGCGATTTAAAACTTCAGCAACTGGAATTTTGGGAAGCATTAAAAAAATACGCACAGTCAAAAAATACTCCGGTTAATTTCGGTCGCGCACCACGCCCTCAGCACTGGTACAACATTTCTTTCGGAACAAGCAGGTGCCACATAGCACTAACATTAAACTCGCAAAAAGAGTACGTCGGTTGTGAAATCTACATCCGGAATGACGACGAATTATATCACACCCTGTTCAATCATAAGGATGGAATCGAAAAAGAACTAGGCACCACCCTCGAATGGATGGAACTCCCCGACGCAACCGCCTCCCGAATTTTAACCACCTACCCAGGTAACCCACGCACCAAAGAAAAATGGGACGAGTATTTCCAGTGGCTTCTCCCGATGACAGAGAACTTCGCAAAGGTATTCAAGAAGTACATTTAGGAGCAGTATTTACCACTATAAAAATCAGTAGATCTTGCACTTGTTTTCTAGTAAAAATGTAAAACGGTTATCTGGTAACACAAATTAACATTCCAACGTAGAAAATTAATCAAAAAAACACATTACATTAGCCGGCCTTTTATTAACTTAGTATCGTAATAAAATAAATATCAATACTTTACCGTTTCGGGCTTTATGAAGATCCCCAAGAAAATTAATCCTGATAATTTGAAAGATTCGATTATTCAGGTACTTTTCAATCCAGGCATTGCACAGGAATTGGTTCTGGGATCCTTCAATAATTTTCTTTCTGATACATTCGATTTTGTTGCAGCTTCTCCAAAAAGAAAAGAGGTTAGAGTATCAGATACAGAAGGATTGATTATAGATCAACTGGAACGAGGTTATTTTCTGGACAAAACTAAAAAGGTAAAAGTTGATGTCGGGGCAAATGGGATAGTCTTCAATTCTTTTAAGAACTATGTCGGATGGGAAATATATTTTCCCATAATGAAAAATACAATCTCTAAGTTATTTGAAAAAGGTGTCATCAAAGAAGTTCATCGCGTTGGCATTCGCTACATAAGTCAATTTGATAACGTAAGCTTGGTTGAAAATTTGGAAATGAGCTTGGCACTTAACATTCCGAATAAAAATTTTGAAGCAACACAAATAAGAAGCGAATATGTTGATCAATCATTTCGGGTAATATTAACTTTAATTAATAATATAAATCAAAATAAAGAGGATAGTAAACCGACTGCAAATACATCCATTGTTGATATTGATGTTATACAAATTGGAAACATTAATTCTGCAAATACAGTAATTGAATACATTGAAAAAGGTCATCAAAAACAGAAGGAAACATTTTTCTCATTACTAAAACCAAAATTTTTAGAAACACTACACCCAGAATATTAAAACATGAGCACTCTGGAACTAATTCGTAATTACAAGACTCAATACACCCCCATGGAGGCAGATAGTCTTGTATTGCCCTTTTATATGAAGCAGTCACCGCATTCCGGTTCACTTGAGAGAAATCCGATTTGCATTATTATGCATTCGGAAGAATCACCTGAAGTTGGAATTTTAGCTTCTACTATGAGCCAATATTTTTTGGAAAAGAAGAATAGAAGATATATAGAACTGTATACCGAATTTCTGACTAAATGGGAACAACAACAAAATTATTTTAGTGTATTTCCTAAAGCTTTTGTATTTGAAAAAATTAAAGAAGTAATTGATAGTTTTCTTACTTTAAATCCGAGTTATGTTACATTCGAATTAACCAGTGATTGCAGTGTGTTTTTTCAATCACTAGTGAATGGATATAATATTTACTTTGAATTATATTTTACTACAGATTTGAAGGATGGGGTTGAAGCTATCACAAATATTTACAAAGACGGCAGAACTATTTTTGCGTATGGCGGTTCCATTGATACGGTTTTTTCGCAAATTGATTCAAAAGTTTGTCAGACTTCTTATGAAGTTGAATCTACTCAAAGTTTCTATGGCATATCCGAGACGGCTTTTGCCTCAACAGAATTTTAATAGAATTGCCTGGAATGAATCATTGCGAAATTGCTATTTGATTCACTTTACAGAAACAACAGATCTCATTGACCCTGCAACAAGCAAATTAAGAATTACATTAGTTGTAAAACAAACAGATCATCTTCGAGATTATTCTAACAATCTACTCGGTGTATTTTTAGTCGACGATATCTTTTGGGCATCTCAGGATTGTCCACGTAGCGAATATTTCCGGGCAGAGTGGGATGGAGTATCTGAAATTGTTCCGCCTGATGTACCAGCTGAATTCACCAGGAATGAAACAAGAGGTTATTTTTTTCTAAGGATCAGCCAGTGCCATGAAGATGTGGTCCAATTCCAGGATAATACATTTGTACATCCGGTTTGTATGTTATTGCATACACCTACTAATAGTAACTTTTGGCACTTTTCATTGCGATGGTTTTTTGAAGGTAGGGATCTTGAAAGTTGGACTAATGGCATTAAAAGAAGAATGAAAACATCTGCCAAGGCTTTTATTGTCGAGCGGGCTTTCTTCGATGAGCCGTTTTACGAGCAATTGGATCCTGCGATTTACAGCAGGTAATTTTCAAATAAATGTTGCATTCCTAAATAATGGATTGCCCAATAGCCGCCATATTGCTGATATTTATAGCTTTAAGTAACATTTCCTTTAAAATAAATTATGTTCATCTTGATAACTTTTATACCTTTGCAAAGTCTTAGATTCTGAATTATGAAACCACATAAGACAAAAAAGAAGCAAAATTACGAGAAGGAATACAACCAATTGATGACTGGTTTTCAGCCTTCATTACCTTCTCAAAATTCACCTCAGTGGATTAATACCGGAGATTTTATTGCAAAATTTTCTTTGTACAAGGAATCGCCAAACAGCATTTCTTCTACAGATACATCTGTCACCACTGCTTTTTAAAAATGCCAAATTGGAAAGAAGTACTTGACGAAATTCAAGTTGAAGCACAAAAGGGAACACAGAATCCACTCGACATCGTTCGCAGAAAATACATTACCAGTATTTTTCAAAAAACTGGTAGGAATGTCATTGCTTATTATTCTGGCTGGCTGCAAAGAGGTAACGTAATCGATGTAATTGTGAACGACAAGGATAAGAATGCTTTAATGGTAAACATTCATAAACTTGACCGATCAAAAGGCCTTGATTTAATTCTTCATACACCTGGTGGCGACTTGGCTGCTACTGAAAGCATAGTTGATTATCTTCATTCCATGTTTGGGAATGATATACGTGCGATAATCCCGCAACTCTCCATGTCTGCTGGTACAATGATCGCACTTTCATGTAAGGAAATTTTAATGGGAAAGCAATCAAACTTAGGACCGATTGATCCACAGATGGGAGGAGTTCCTTGTCAGGCCGTCCTTGACGAATTTGAACAGGCTAAGCAAGACATTAAAGCGAATCCTCATTCTGCTTCCCTTTGGCAAATGATCGTTTCGAAATATCATCCGACTTTCTTAGGCAGTTGTAAAAGTTCAATTGATTGGTCCGAAAAATTAGCAGAAGATTGGCTGAATAGAAATATGTGCAATAATGATCCTGCTCGCACTAAGCAAATTCTGAAGGAGTTTAGTGATCATAAGAAAAACAAATCTCATTCAAGGCATATTTCTAAGGATCAATGTCGTCAAATCGGATTATCAATAGTAGATATGGAAACAGATAACGATCTGCAGGATCTGATTCTTACAGTACATCATTCTTTTATGCATACATTCTCTAATAGTACAGCCACTAAGATCGTCGAAAATCATCTTGGTATTGCATATATTGAACAACAGCCAGTACAAGTCCAACAGCGCAAGCCTTAACTGGCTGATTAGGTTTTACCCTCCCCGCCCTCCCCTCGGCCACCCCTTCGTAGTTTTTCCACCATCTTTTTGTTGCCCCACGCACATACAGCACTTTACCATTTGGTAATTCTCTTTTATTTTTTAATTGGTATTACCAAATGGTAAAGAGCTGCCCAGCCCTTCTCAACAAAAAGCTGTCGTAAAAACTACCCCACGCTATTTAACATAACGTGCTCTTATAGGAGCAATTTTTTTTCATCTATTTTTTGAATTTGGTAAAAATTGTCCTATAAGCACATTATGTTAAATAGCCGCACGGCCGCCACACGCAGCCGCACGCCGACGCACCAGCTTCGTAGCAGAGTGTAGCCCCGCGACCCACCCATCCCTTCAGCGGTGCAGAAAAAAAATAAACTATGCAAAGCCGTGCACAGGCCATGTGCTTCAACCTATTTAAAAGACAAAAAGATTTTTCTCATTTTTAATATTGGATTTTTGTCTTTTAAATAAGTTTCAGCACCGCACACAAGCGTGGCGGGTAAGCAGCAGGCCGCCCCGATTTGCCAACGCACGGTGTGTTTGTAGCTTCGCAAATTTACAAACACACCTTCCCATCGCACATCGGGTCAACCTACTACTTACCCGCCACACTTGTCTTTCCCGACACGCTTGAGAGGGTGTCCGATAGTTTATTTTTTTCTGCTTTCTTTTGTCCCGGCCTACGCACGGTAACCCGTCAGCCGCCGCACAACCCTGTGGCTGCAACCTGTTCGCTTCAGTCATTCACTACTTCCTCATTCCGTTACATTCCGCTTCGCTCCATGTCACTCCATTCGTCATTCGTTCATTCCCTCAGCTCACAAGTTGCAGCCACCGCACAGCAGGAGTGTTCATTCATTCGATTCACTTATTTTTTAATTGGAACTCATTCATTCACACCCCTGCTTTTCCCACCCGCGCCCGACACTGATCATGAAAACTGTCTGATGGTATCATCGTCTCAACTGCCCTAATGAAATGATACCATGATACTGAAATTCCTCCCAAATATCAGGTCCAAATCAGATGATAATTTTCCTGAAATTTCTTTGTTTTTGCCCTAAAAACTAAGGCAAATACCCCAATAATACCCTAAAAACCCATGTCCAAATTCGAACCATTTTTTCCAGGATTAATTGGGTACTAGACTAACCTATCCCAAAAAGATGCCTAATGAGCACCCCAAAGAATGTCCCAAATCGACCGTATTCTTCCGATACTAACCGGATAAATGGTTTATCGACCCAAAAATATACCCAAAATTAACTCTGTTTTCAACATTTCATGCTGATTCTATACTAAATCCTCTGAAAAAGCCCAATTACCCTGATGTAAATTTAGTTCTCTCTTTTTCCAGGCCTCAGCTAAAACCTTAATAAATTGCGATATGTGCCGGTATTTCGCTTTCCTATGATCAAAGGTGCATCAACCCGGGATTTAAAGTTCAGCATCCAAATAGCCCCTTCTATTGCGTCAGGACCATCATCATGGTATCGGCTCCCTTTCTCAAACATGAGCAATTGTTCAATGAGGCGCTTGGTTCCGGGATCATTCTTTTCAGCTTCATTGAAGAAAAAGATGCCACGTTCAAACAGGGGTTGCATACTTTCTATCCTTTGGAACTTGTCTGGCTTGTTTCGATTGTCACCTTTAATTGGAATCTGTGTTCCGTATTCCAATCCCATCTTGGTAAATTCATCAAAGAGCATATCCTGCAGAAAGTTGCTTTCCATGTAATAATAAACCGGAACCAATCGGGAATAGGTCTGATGCAACGTATAATGCCATTGCACCATTTCTTTCACAGTGGTTTGCGCTACAAATGCTTTTAGTAAATGGTATTCACCAGTGGCCGTTTTCCCGATTAGCACAGTAGCTTTGTAATCGCTTTTCGCCCCGCTTTTAAAACTTGGATCTGTGTAACAGACGATGTACCGGTAATTATTTAGCGGTTCGGTTTCCTTGAATCGTATATCTCGCAGCTTGAAAACACTTCCATCTGTGATCGGGTTATTGAAAAACTCTTTTTGTGCTCTACGTTCACCAATGGTATCAACGACCTGTTGAATGTCTTCTTTGGTATATTTTTCATGCCATGCCGGATTTCCTTTTTCATCCAGGGCATTAATGATTGAATGCAATATTCCTGGAACTTTCGCAAAGTTAGCAAGCACTGAATTTTTACTGATCCTGTTGCCTACAAATACAAACCTTCCGTTTCCCATATCCATTGTGTTGAAAAGTGCTTCAAGAATCCAGTCCAGCATTTTAGCGACTCGGCTTTCGTTTTGGACAAGCTCATCATCATCAAGGTCATCTACGACAATGTAATCCGGACGATGTTCACGGTAACGAAGTCCACGTGGACTTTGTCCTCTGCCTAATGCAAAAAAAGCTTTTGAATCTTTCGTAATGAATTTCCCATCTTCCCAGTTACCGAGGTTTATCTGTTCTCCAAAATCGTTTATATAGCGCTGATTGAATTGCAATTCTGCCTGCAGGTCACCGAGCAATGTTTTCGCATTGTCCTCTGATTTCCCAACAAGGATCATTACATTTAATTCGTTTTTAATTTTTAGCCAAAGAGGAATCATCAAATCAAAGTGTGTACTCTTGGCATGTCCACGAGCCCATTCAAATAATGCTCTCAGCTTTTTATTCCGGGAAACTTCATTGGCTGCGTCAATTTGAAATTGCCCACATTTACTTTTTGCATAATGAGGGAAATAATAGGTTACAAAAAAATCGTAATCGTTTTTCGCATTTTCAATTCGCTCTGCTTTTTCGATTTCACTTTCGAAACCATTCAGCATAGTAAGTTGTTGCACTTTTGTGCAGTGTTCTTTCCATTTTTGAATTGCCTGTTTACTTGCTTTCATTGTTCGTTACACTTTGCATTGTTGTACTGTTCTACCTCAGCAAACGTTAATATGTGTCATCTTGATATTTTACTTTGTATAAACAAATCTTGCTGATGATTATTCGCCTGGGCGAAATTCATATCCTTTACCATTAACCACTTATTGTATTCCTCGAATACTTCAATATATGTTTCGATTGTTACTTTCTTTTCCAGTTTATCGATAGATGCAGCAAGCTTAGCAATCGAATCTACTTCCTTAGCAGTTAACAGCCGTCCTTCATCCTTTGCCGCTTCAACGAGTTTCAACGTTTGTGTGTGAAGCATAGAAATTATTTGTTGCTTGGTCAGGCTTTTTGTGTCCCGTAACTCATTCCATTTTCCTTTCTGTTTTTGCTCGGTGAATGTTTTTTCAGACCAGCCCACAACTTCGCTAATTTCTTTCTGCGTTTTCTCAGTCATCAGGTAGAGTGTTCGCGCAACTTCTAATTTTTGTTTTTGATTCATTTTTTCTTTGATTAATATAACGCAAATGAGCGTATATAAGTGTATGTAAATCAAATATTTGCAAGGGTGAAAGATACAATATATTTTTAGGAAAGATTTCAATATGGTTGGCACTTACCTTATAAATCAAAGCAATAACTCAGCAGAAATTTTGCTTTATGGGTTCATCGGAAGTTGGAAAGACACCGACAGTAAGCGCTTCATTTCCGATTTTAAAAAGCTAGAAGAAACCCACAATCAGATCAATGTTCGTATCAATTCGGGCGGAGGAGATGTCTTCGAAGGTATCACGATATACAATACACTAAAAAATAGTTCTGCTGAAATTCACATTTACATTGATGGCCTGGCAGCAAGTATGGCAAGTGTTATTGCTCTGGCTGGTTCAAAAATATTTATGTCCCGCTATGCTCAGCTAATGATTCATCGGGTTTCCGGTTCTGCAAACGGTGATGCTGATAAGCTGCGTGAAACAGCTTCGTTGATGGACGAACTTGAAAAGTCATTGCTTGATATCTATGCAACTAAAACCGGAAAGGATTCCGAGTCCATTCAAAACACATGGATGCAACGCGGAAAGGATACTTGGTTCAATGCAAACGATGCGGTCAAACAGAAATTAGTGGATGAAATCTTTGATGGAGTTATTAAAAAATCTCCGGCTAAAAATAAAAATGCAGAGGAGGTTTGGCAATTCTATAATCTTCAAATCGAAAATTCTTTAAACAATAGCGATATGCAAATTTTAAATCAGTTCAAATCAATGTATGGTTTGCCGGAAACTGCAACAGAACAGGATGTTTTAGCAGCTTTCCAAAGTCAGGTGAATAAGACAAAAGACCTGAAAGAAGAAAATGAGAAGCTGAAGCTGCAAAACACCGAGTTTGAAAACCAACTTAAGGAAACTCAAAAGCAAAACGTCCAGGATCTGATCGATCAGGCAATAAAATCCAATCGCATCACTGAAGACCAACGTCCGACTTATGTAGCTCTGGCAGAAGCAAATTTTGCCGCTACCAAAGTTGCCCTTAATGGAATTATGCCTTACAAAAGCATTACATCTCAAATCCAAGCCACCTCAGAGGAAAAACCCGAATTCAAAACATTCCGGGAATATCAGGAGCATGCACCGGCAATACTTGCAGAGATGAAAGAAAAAGAACCGGCAAAATACCAAGCACTTTACAAAAAGGAGTTTGGCAAACTTCCAAAATCAATTTCACTTCAAAATTAATTTCCAATGGCCATTCAAAAAGAAATCTGGACAAAATATATTCAGGAAAACCTTTTCAAGGATAATGAATTTCTAAACTACGCTTTCAATGCTGATCAATTCGTATTGGAAGGTAAAGTAGTTCACATTCCAAATGCCGGTTCAACTGCTACGGTTGTAAAAAATCGTACAACTCTTCCGGCAACTGTAATCCAACGTGCAGATGTGGACATTACCTATTCAATCGATGAGTTTACTACAGACCCGATTTTGATCCCCAATGCCGATACTGTTGAGCTGTCCTACGATAAACTCTCCAACGTACTGAGCGAATATGAAAGCGCCCTTCGCCAACTTGTCGCAGACTGGATGCTCTACAATTGGAGAGCCGAGAATGCTACTTCCATTGTTCGCACATCAGGAGCCAATGTAACCGCCCACATGCCTGGGGCAACCGGAACCAGAAAGAAATTCGGTATCGCCGATGTTAAGGCTGCAAGATTGGTTTTGAATAAACAAAACGTTTCCAAAGAAGACAGGTACCTGTTAATTGATTCAGACATGTACGATCAATTAATGGATGAGCTGAATATTACTACCTATCGGGAAGCCTCCAAAGACATGGATTTGCCCAAAGGCGTAATAGGTAAAATCTTCGGTTTCTATCTCATGGAACGTACCACCGTTTGCACCGCAAACAATGCAGCCACACCTGTAATCCAACTACCCGGCGCATCCACCACGACAGCTGATAAC
>DAORHY010000120.1:0-9895 GCA_035438225.1 Bacteroidia bacterium | reverse complement strand
CGACTACCGACTACCGACTACCGACTACCGACTACCGACTACCGACTACCGACTACCGACTAATATTCCCCTATCCTCTCCCTTACCTCTTCCATCAGCCACATTGGTGTAGATGTGGCTCCGCAAATTCCTACGGTGCTGTTGTCTCCAAACCATTGAGGATTTATTTCTTCGGCTTTGCTGATAAAATAGGTCCTGGGGTTAGAAGCTTTGCATACAACATATAAAACTTTTCCGTTCGAGGATTTTAGCCCGGACACAAATACAATTACGTCATGCGCCAGGGCAAATTCACGCAACTGGATGTCCCGGTTTGAAACCTGCCTGCAGGTAGTATCATTCAATTCCACTTCAATACCTCGCTCCACAAGCTGATTGTAAATGGTGTAGAATTTTTCAGTACTCTTTGTAGTCTGGCTGTAAAGTGAAATTTTTGAAGGTATCGTCTCCCAATTCAGTTCATTCAGATCCTGGAAAACAGTGACATCTTTTCCCGTTTGTCCAATCAGTCCTTCCACTTCCGCATGCCCTCTTTTACCATAGATGAAAATGTTCTTTTCCTCATCGGAAGTTTGTTTAACACGGTTTTGCAGCTTCAGGACAACCGGGCAGGAGGCGTCAATCAGTGTGAGGTTATTTTCCAGTGCAATCCTGTAGGTTGCCGGAGGCTCTCCGTGGGCTCGAATCAGGACCCGTTCGTCCTTCAGTTTTATTAATTCTTCATGACTGATAATTTCCAGTCCTTTTTGCTTGAGCCGTTCAATTTCTGCATCATTGTGTACGATATCCCCCAGGCAAAAAAGCCTTCCGTATTCATTCAGGATTTCTTCGGCGAGTTTGATCGCGTAAACAACCCCGAAGCAAAAACCGGAATTCGAATCGATGGTGATGCGGAGTTGTTTCATGTCTGTTTTATCCTGCGTTAAAGCTCCTGCAATGGCAGTTTAGCGCTGATTGTTTTACGGTGATCCTGTTTTAGGATGGGTCAACCATTCCGATTCATGAATTCAGTAATGCCTATACTGCGACCCCAAATTTCTTCTTGAAATACTCAAATAAGACCACATTCATAAGCAACAGCATCAGGCTATACATCGTGTCTTCCACAGGGATGGTATAAATCCGGATTCCCAGGTTTTCCGCATTGTTGTAAATTACTACCGGCAAACTGGTCAGAATTCCATTAACGATCAGAAATGGAATCAGACTTACCAGGTAGGCTCTGTAAAACTTACCCATGAATGGATAGTTTTTAATGACTGTGAATAAAAGCATAAGGGCAGTCAGCGAAAGTTTGATGCCGGTGTAGCTTTTATCAGTATTGAACACTGCAGTAGCGAAAAGAATAACAAGTAATGTCAGGGAAATGTTTTTTGAATACCTTAAAAAAGGATCTTTTTTTATCAGGTAATTCAGGCTCTCATAAATGAAAAGACAGGAATAAGGAATGGTGAAAAAGAATAACCATTCTTCCAGCGGGAGACCCCAGAAATTAATCCCGATTACATAATCCGGATTGAAACTCCAGACATTCCGGGAGGTCAGGTAATGGTCCCAGACAATGAAAAATGTACCCGTGATTGCAATTGCGGGAAACAGTGCTTTCCAGGATTTATAGTAGGACAACCGTTTTTCGAATGAAAAAAGGAAAGGAATTAAAATGGAAAAAAAGTTGATCAGGAGATACGTATACATTGAGAAGCTGAAGTTCTGTGTCCGGCTCTTGCAAAAGCCAGTTCCTGTATTAATAGTTGCGTAATAGTTTATTTTCTTGTTCTGTGCAAATGGCCTGTTTCAAAAGGAAAGTGGCGATTTTTCTATTGAGGATCTTATCTTTTGACTTGTCAATGTTTGCAAGAATTACTTCTTTATCTTCCTCTATGTTTTCACTCATGTGCAGAAAGGAGGGCAGGTGAACCTGTATTGCAATACGCAGGTAACGGATTTCAATGTTCCCTGAATCGCCTGAAACAGCCTCGCTGAACGACTTCATGGCTTGTTTGCAATACGAATATTTATTCCAGGGTGCAGAAGCGTATTTACCCATCATGGCTTCTGCAGCAGCTCTGTATCCAATGAGCAGCGGGTTGGTAAGTTTTCCGCTTAAAATTTTTAGCAACTGTTCTGCTTTATTTTCATCTTCCGCAGCCAGCTCAAAGTCGGCACGAACAGCATCGACAGATTGGCTCATCACAAAACGGTTGCCGGGCAGCATGAAAACCAGGAAAAAGAACAGAAGCTTTTTCAATCAGATAAGTTTTAACTGGTAACGAAACCAGGTTTTCACCAGCAGGATGAGTTTACCCGAATTCGGAATGCGTATGCGTTCCTGTTGTACCGTTTGAATGGATGCCCGTTTAATTTTTCGAAAGAGAGAAATGTAGTAAATGTAAGCTACAGTAACACCCAGCCTTGAACCATTGGGCAGCGAACGAATCCCACAGAGGCTGTCGTCTAAATCTTTCTGTATGTCAGCTTCAATTATTTTCTTCGTGTTCACATCAAATTTTTCAAAATCTACCCCGGGAAAATAGATGCGACCGCGCTCCGAATAATCACTTTTCATGTCGCGAAGAAAATTGATCTTCTGAAATGCTGCCCCCAGCTTCCGCGCCGGGATTAAGAGGCGATCGTACAGGGCGGAATCGTTTTCACAAAAGACGTGCAGGCACATCAATCCAACCACTTCGGCACTGCCGTAGATGTACTCAGAATAGGAGTTTTCTGCATATTTCTTTTCTGACAAATCCATTTCCATGCTGTGCAGAAATGCATCGATCAGCGGCCGATCGATTGCATAACGGTGTACGACTTCCTGAAATGCCTGCAACACCGGATTTGTGCTCACCCTGTTTTGCAATGCATCATCGGTATCCTGAATGAACTTTCGGAGCAGGACAGGCTGATCGAAATGGTGAAACGTGTCGACGATTTCATCCGCAATTCTTACAAATCCGTAAATTGCATAGATCGGATCGTGAAATCTCCGGTCAAGCATGCGAATGCCCAATGAGAAGGAAGTGCTGTAATCCTTCGTGATCACCTTGCTGACCTTGTAGCTGATTTGATTATAGATTTCCATGTTCCTTTTCAATACGTTCCATCACCAGCTTCGAGCCGATGATTACCATTGGTAATCCTGTTCCCGGCGTAGTGGAGGCACCGACATAATACAGATTGCTGAATTTTTCATCCTTATTCGATGGCCTCCAGCCGCCCACCTGATTCAGGCCATGTGCCAAACCAAGTCCGCTACCCTGGTATAAATTGAACTGGTCCCTCCACTCAACCGGACTTAAAATTGTTTTTGTCACCGTCCTGGCTTCGAGATCCGTTCCGATACGAGAAGAAAGGTCTTGAAGTATCGTGGAAGCAAACTGATCTGCATCACTCCAGTCTTTTTTGTGGCGAAGATCGGGAACGGGGCATAATATAAAGATGTTTTCACAACCTGGTGGAGCCGATTCGGGATTCGATTTGCTGCTGACATTTACATAATAATAGGGTTTTTCAGGTGTTACAGAGGTTTTAAATATCGTATCAGCATATGCTTTAAAATTACTTCCGAGAAAATAATTATGATGGATGAGGTTGTTTATTTCTCCTTTTACGCCCAGATAAATGGTGAATGGAGCAAGCGTCCATTCCATGGCGTCCAGTTTTTTATCTGAAAATTTTTCCCGGTTTAAAATTTTACCCCTGAATGAAGCGGCATCACTATTCGAAATGTAGATGTCTGCTTTCCATTCCTTTCCCGAAACATCTGTGAATCCCGAGATTTCTCCGTTGCTGGTTTTTATCCCTATAATTTCTGTGTTGTAATGAATTTTAACCCGGCGTTCCCCTAGCAGCCGGAGCATTTCAGTCACGATACGGTACATGCCTCCTTTTACATTCCAGTAACCGTCGTGTTCCAATTCAGTATAGCTGAGCAAACTGTACACAGCCGGAGTCTGGAATGGCGTTGATCCAAGAAAAAATGCAACCAATGAAAAGATGACCCGGGCCTCTTCCGATTGAAAGGTATTGCTGAGCTCAGTCCACATTGAGCGGAACATTTTGGGGCTGTGGCGAAGTGGAACCCGTGTGAGCTGAAGGAGATAATCCAGACGGGAATTAAAATTGTTCCGGATGACTATGTCTTCTGTGTCATGAAAAATCCGTTTGGCGCTATCGAGATAAGATCTCATCTTTTGTTCAAAGTCGATTTCAAGGCCATTGAATTCTGCAGCAAGTTTTTTGAGATCCTTATGGATGTAAAACGGCTTTTCCCGGTTGGCAAAGCGTACAGAATAGACGGGATCAAGGGCTTCGAGTAATAAAGGATTAGGAATGCCGCAGGAACGGAATAACTCCTCAAATTCATAACTCATACTAAAGAAAGAGGGCCCCATATCAAAAGTGAATCCTTCTTTTTCAAGTTGATTCAAGCGGCCGCCGGCCCGATGGTATTTCTCGAGCATTTCCACTTCATAGCCCCTGGAACTAAGGCGTAGTGCCGTTGCCAATGCTCCCAGGCCGGTTCCGATGATCAGTACTTTCTTTGACATTTTCAATTTCACTTTATCATCAGCAGGAACAACTCGTACTTTAAATTGTTCAGGTCAACCCGAAGCACTTATGAACGCCAGTGCTTGCGCTTGAAAAGCAGGAGGCCGAATTCTTCAGAACCTTCCTTGTCCATAGTCTTGTGGTGAACTTTGTGAGCTTTTCGCATGGCCTGAAAGTAACGGGAATTAATTTTTTCAAGCCATTTTGCACGGCGGTGAATAAATATATCATGCAAGAGGAAATAGGTTAGTCCATAGGCGGTGACTCCAAGTCCCATCCAGAACCGGAAATCGAATTCTTCATAACCGAAATACATCAGCACAATAGCAATACTTGCATACATCAGAAAAAAGAAATCATTTTTTTCAAATATTCCTTTGTGGGGCCGGTGATGTGACTCATGCAGCGACCACAGAAAGCCATGCATAACGTACTTGTGTGTCGTCCAGGCAACTCCCTCCATGGCAAGGAAAGTTAGTACGAATGCTAAAATATTGACAATCAATAGTGTTTCCATTACACAAAAATACTATTTATCGGATTGAATACTAAACAAATCAGGTGGCCTTTTGTTTATCAACAAAAATATTGTTCTTATAATATAGTTTATATTCATGAATAATACAGAAATAAATTCGTTTTTTGAGCAAGCAAATTTTTTATGACAAACCATATTGTTCAAATGCGAAAGCAAGATTATTTTGATAAAATTATTGATCAAAAAACCGACGCATTTTTTGTTTTGGATGAACAAGGTTTGATTGTTTATGCCAGTTTGACCGTTGGAAAGCTCTTTGGTTACGAGCCGAATGAGCTGGTTGGAAATTCCGCACTTAAATTTATCCACCCTTCAGAACATCATGCAGCAAAATTGCGGCAATCGGTATTGCTCATTTATCCGGGTAACAGGATCACCGCAGATTACCGCATTCTCAACGGACACAATGATTACGTCTGGATGGAATGCATTTTCAATAACATGATCAATGTTCCGCAGGTGAATGGAATTATGGTTCAAATGCGTGACATCTCTGAACGTAAATCGTTCGAATTGCAGTTGGAAGAGAGCGAAGAAAGGTTCAGGATCTTCATGAACAATATTCCCGGAGCAGCCTGGATCAGGGATGAAGGTGGGAAGTATGTATTTGTGAACGAGGGTTTTGAACTGATGATGAACCTGAAGACGGATGACCTGATTGGCAAAACGTTTGGAGACATATTTCCGGCAAAGGTTGAACACATCAGGGATACGGATAAAATCTGCGTCGATTACGGAAAAACTGTGGAATACCTGGAACGACTCAAGTCTGCAGATGGAATTGAAAGAGACTGGATCGTTCATAAATTCCCCCTCCCTCAATCGAATGGCAGGATATTTATCGGAGCGTTCGCTTTTGATTTCACCAAAATTACCCGTGCAGATCAAAACATCCGCGAATCAGAATCAAGATTCAGGCAAATTTTCGATCAAAGCCCTGAACCTTTGTTTATTGAAGACGAAAACGGAATTGTCCTGGAAGCCAATATCCGCGCAGCAGAAATGAATGGTATTTCAATTGATCACCTGATCGGGATGAATATACTTGACCTGGTGCCTGAAAATAAAAAAGCGGACGTCAAATCATCGCATAAAAAATTCTACTCCGGGGAAATCAGCCAGATTAATTCCTATGCCTGGCTTAAAAACGGCCGCGAAGTGCCCATTGACCTGAGGGCTAGTTTTATTCAACACAAGGGAAAAAAAGCGTTGTTGTTTAGTTTGCGGGAAATAGAGTAAGTTTCCCGGGAATGGAATTAAAAAAGCGATGCAGAAATTTTTTCTGCATCGCTTTTTTGTGGTCTCACTAGGAATCGAACCTAGATCTCAGGCTTCGGAGGCCCACGTACTATCCGTTGTACTATGAGACCAAAAAATTTGCGGTGCAAAGGTAGTACTGCCAGTCGAATTACAAAGCAATTAAGCATCCCGGAATCGCTGAATTGCCTTTGAAAATGAGGAAAATGAAAATTTATCAGCCGGATTCTGTGACCGGGGTACTCCGGTGTTTCATCGTATCACCGGGAAACGAATGCAGGATTGAAGTCCATACCCCAATTTAAGAAAATAGATCCCTTCTCCCAGTTTGGCGAGTGAAATACTAACGACACCTCCGTGGTTTTCCACTTTCTGCCCGGTCACCGTTCTGCCATAAATATCCAAAAGTTGGATGTCTGTTGTTCCTGAATTTTTTCCGGACTGGCGAATGTAAAGGACGTCCCTGGCGGGCACTGGGTACACTTCAAACGACATGTCGGTGGTGGTTGGCACAAGATTCAAACCCGACGTCAATATATTCGCATAATAAAGTTCCAGTTCTCCGCTTCGGTAATCGGACCAGGAATAATGAACCTTGTTGCCACCGGCGTCCACACTCAGAAAATCATTGCCGGCGCTTGACAACATTGTGTCAAATGGCGTGAGGGTGTCAGTTATTTTTACATTCCTGTTGTAACTGATTCCACCATCGGTCGACATGGAAGTGTAGATATCGAAGGGTTGAAAGAAGCCTGTGTCAGGGGCATTGCGCCGGTCTCGCCAGGCTGTGACAATCGATCCGTCATCGGGTGAAACAGTCGCCCAAAGCATGTCCTGCATATTCCCATTCGAAAGTGCATCATCATTAATTCTTAGCGGCGACGACCAGTTTTGCCCGTGATCGTGAGAAAAGACGGTATAGATATCAAGATCTCCGTTGCTGTTGTTTGTCCAAAAGAAATAAAGGTTGTCTACATTGGTTGGATCCGTGCACAGTTTCCAGGCTTGCTTTGGGTTTGTATCAGTAGATAGATAAGCGGGGGAAAGGAATACCGAACGGTGAAATGTGGATCCCTGATCAGCGGAAGATGCCAGAACCATTGCCGGAAGAAAATTAACAATGGCTGGATAGGCCATGTGAAATGTTCCTCCTGCATCAACTGCCGGTGCTGCCATCGGAGAATTGATAATGGTTGAAGTAAATCCTGTTGTATCAGCAAACCGCAAGGGAGTCCAGGTGATGCCGCGATCCGTCGATACAGTATAGGTCGGCCGGTTCGGTACCGGACTCCAGGAAACGGGTTTTGTTGTGATGTAAAGTGTGCCGTCACTTGCTGTATTTGAATTGTCAATCACTATCCAGGGTCTGTCTACCGGATATTCTGAAGATGCATGTACATCGATCGCCCGAACAGGAGCGCTCCAGCTGGCTCCACCATCTGTCGATCTCACAACAAATACCCCTCCGCTATCCGGATTCTGACGCGAATTGATGTAGCTTAGGTAGACTTCATACCCATGCCCGAATGCGATGGAAACATCTGCCGAGGTGTAAGAATTCGACAATTGAGGAAGGAAAATTGAATTGGACCAGGTCTGTCCGCTGTCCATACTGCTCTTCACTTCAATGCCAAGCCGAAAGGGGAGCTGGAAGCTCATCCATGCGACGATTAGATTTTCGGAATGTTCCGGGTTGCATGCCAGATACGGTTCTCCGTCCCAGCCGATGCTGTTGCTCAGATTCTGATTGACGGGTTGTGCCGCTACCCTGAGAGTCAGTAGTAGGAGCAGGGTCGAAAAAAATATTTTCCGGATTCTGAAAATTACAGTCAACATGATTGGAAGGATTGTGGTGATTGATTATTTCACAGGTTCCAAAACCAAAGCATCGCCGCAGATATGAATGATCTCTTCCTGGTTCATCATTTCCTGACGAAATTCTCCACGGATGTATAGATCTGCCTGATCGGAGTAATGGCTGCTCATAAAATTACCGCTTTGTCCGGTCGGGTTGATGCTCAAACCGTGTTCAGGATCGGAGAAATCAAGAATTCTTCTCAAAGCCGGCCCAAGATTCGATTTGCATCGATAGTCCGACGTGAGATTGAAACTCTGATTGTTCACAGTTTCGACACCACCCATGACCGGGTAAGGCCCCCGGTTAAAAAATTTGTCCAGCGGTTTCTGTTTTCCAAGCGGGTGTTCAAATTCCAGACTATGTACCCGCTTCCAGTTCCACTTAGCGGGATCTTTGCCAAGTTTATCCGATAAAATACCAATGGCGGCGAGAAATGCTTCGTTGACAATTGCAGACTTATTTTCAGTTTTTGAAGTAGTATGGATATCGTCATACCAGACAGATTCTTTCAATTTGAGAAATGGCGCAACCGTGGATTTTTGAATATGTGTTTTCAAAAAAGCTTCAAAATCTTTTTCCCCCATCTCATCTTCAAAAGTCCGGTGTAAAACTTCATAGAGCCACCGGTAATAAACAGTTGGTGCAGCATCCTCCAGACGGTGGGACCCGTTCCAGTTTTCAAGGATAGCAACTGCTGTTGAACATGTCGGTGAAGAGGAAGCAATTTCAGTGGAAAGAGAACCTGTCAATAGTTTTGCATTTCCTGCAGCTACCGGGTTGATGACATCCGTATTAATCTGCTGGAAGGAAAGCACATCAAATACGCCCCTTGAATTTAGCAACTGTGTAACCCTGACAGCCCGGTCTTCCGGCAGGTAATAACCGGGATACAAGGTGTGGTTTACGGAATCCGGCTGATTGTTGGTGGAATAAACATAGCCGTTCGGCGGATTTTCTGAACGGGGATTTTCCGAGAAAGAATAATATCCCAGCCAATCGTCTTTGCCTGTTGATCCATCCAGCAACAAAGCGGGATTTGAATCGGGTGCCCTCTTCACAATTTTTGCAGCGGTCCACCATGCAATATTGTTTTCCAGATCTCCATAAAGCACATTCAGTCCCGGTGCAGAAATCTGGGATACGGCAGCCCGGAAATTTTCCATGGACGTTGCATGGGCAAGGTCATAGGTGACTTCCATCAGGTTGTTCTGTTCACGTAAGAAAGTCCAGCAGGCAGCAACCGGCGAAGAGGTGACGTCTTTGAAATCACTCATTACATCGCTGCAGATCGGGCCGTGGTGAGAACTCCTGCAGAGGATTTTAATGTCAGCTTTATTTTTTACATGAATTATTTCTTCCCTAAGTGTCAGGTTCTCCCAGTGATCTTTTACCCAGATCCGGTTGGGATTTGTCGTGTCTGCTTTCTCAACGAAAAAATCAAGATCATCATTTTCGAAAATTGTAAGACCCCAGGCGTGTCGTCTGCTATGCCCTATGGGTGCAAAAGGGAATCCTGCTAGGAAGTTGCCGTAGAAACTGAAACCGGGACATTCCAGGTGAGCTTCATACCATACGGCCGGCAGCTGGTGTCCAATATGGGTATCGTTTTCAAACAATACTTTACCGGAGGATGAACGGTTTGCGGACACTACCCAGGCGTTACTGCCCATCCAGATTTTAAACGGGAGATT
>DAORHY010000119.1:0-9905 GCA_035438225.1 Bacteroidia bacterium | reverse complement strand
AGCGGGCAGTTCCGGTAATTGCCTATTCGCTCGCTTCGCTGGTTGCAGTTTCACGGCTGATCGAACATGAACACTGGGCTTCGGATTTACTGCCGGGTGCTGCCATCGGTTATGCCTGCGGGCGCCAGGTTGTGCATTATTATGAGAAACTATTTCCGTCAAATTCCACAGCGAAAAAAAACAGGACTACTTCTGCTTTTTTCTTCACGAATTCCAATGGCATTCGGGCGCACTTTTCACTAATCTTTTAGTGAACTTCAGCGAATTTTCTGTTCGCGACTGCTGTTGATCCCGGATCAGAAGGTGAGGTTCATTCCAAAGCTGGGTAAAAATGGCAACTGGTAAACCCGCGAGTTTGTCACCCTGTTGACATAGAAAATATTATCACGGTCGTACACATTGGTTACACCCGCAACCACTTCAAGGGTTGAATTTTTCGACAAGTGGAAGGACCGCTGCAGGGAAAGATCCAGGCGATGGAAATAGGAAAGTCTTCCTTTGTTTAATTCCCCGTAATAAATTCCGAGTTGTCCGTTCTGGTTAGAAATATCAGTGCCTGCTCCTTGCGGAAAGGAAATTTGTTCATAGAATCCCTGGGTTTGTGTGAATGGAAACGGGGATCCGAAATTCCAGCGTGCATTGGCCTGCCAGGAATCTTTTTTCCCGAATTTGAAGGAGGTCACCAGGTTTACATTGTGACGGCGGTCGAAGCTGGGTTCATAGGTACGGATGCCGTCAAATCGTTTTACGTAACCGAGGGAATAGACAGCCCACACGTATAATTTACGGTAGTCGTATTTCAACAGGAAGTCGATTCCTCTGGCCGTCCCGTTTTCAATGATGTAATCCTGTTTCAGGTAATCCGGTTTCTCGCTGTGTTGTGCATCGTCTTCGTAAATTTTATCACGGTTGATGTTTTCCAGCTGGTTAAAATCCTTGAAGTAGCCTTCGATGTTCAGGGTGAGGTGTAAGGGCAGGTCAATTTCAATTCCGGCAATGGCATGTTTTGCTTTTTGCAGTTTCGAGGTTACCGATTTGCCGTTGAACTCATCCTGAAGATCGTCGGACCCTGACAGGAAGCCGTAAAATAAATTTACAACATCGCGGTCAGAAGATGCTGAGAGCAGGTTCTGGCTATAGAAACCTCCGGCGGCTTTGAGGCGGATCTTGTCGGTGAGATTGAACTTGAGGCCAAGGCGGGGTTCGACCGAGGTTTCCGATAGGGAAGAATAATAATTCAGCCGAATCCCCGGCTCAATGACAAATTTGCCGGCAATTTTTTTGTATTTCAGAAACGCGGCGAGTTCGGTTGTGTTTTCAGTTTGTGCATTGCCTGAACCGTAGGCGTTGTAAAATTCATAATCCGTTTTGAACCCGAGCATTTCTATTCCGTAACGCATTTCATCTTTGCCCAGGAAATAAGAGAAGTTCAGGCTGGTGTTGAACCCTTTAATTTCACTGAAGCGATCCCTTCCATCCGGTTCTTTTAAACGAATCGCATAACCTGAATAAGCGAAATTTCCGTCAATCAACACGGAAGCGCCGGAAGGGACAAGCAGAAAATTGGTGCCGAAACCGGCACTGTTCCAATGCAGGTTTGTTGCTTCGTTGTATTTTACATCATCGGCGAAGCGGAATCCAAAAAGATTCACTTTGCTTCCGGAGGAACTGTTGAATGAAAGTTTGCCATAGATGTCGGTGAAGGAATAGGGAAGTCCGGCGGAGTCCAGGTTGGAATACAGTGACTTTGATGTTTTGTCGAGGTAGGAATTCTTCACGGTGACCAGAAAAGAAGAACTTCCTTCCTGGTTTTCTTTTTCTTTTTTCAGCGGACCTTCAATGAGGGCTTTTGCAGTGAAAGTATTGGCGCTGACTTTTCCGGCGATTCTTTTTTTGTTTCCGTCGCGTGTAGTGATGTCCATGATCGAAGAAATCCGGTCACCGTATTCCGCATTAAAACCTCCGGTGTAAACATCCGCCCCGCGAATTACATCCGCGTCAAAAACCGAGTACAATCCGATGGAATGAAAAGGATTGTAAATAATCATTCCGTCCATCAATACTTTGTTCTGAATGGGTGTTCCGCCGCGAATGTACAATTGTCCGCCCTGGTCTCCGGAAAAGATAACCCCCGGAAGCACCTGGAGGTACTGCGCAAGGTCAGGTTCACCGCCGACAGTCGGGATCTGACGGATTTCTTTCGGAGTGATTTTGTTTACCGATACACGGACGTCCGTTTTTTTTTCTTCACTTTCGGCGGAAACATTCAGCTCTCTCATCTGAATGGCTGATTTTTTCAGGTAGATTTTTTTGGTGAGCAGGTCGCCGCTCTTGAGTGTCAACGGCATCACAATACTGTCGAAGCCGACAGAAGTAATCATCAGGGTGTAATTTCCCGGAGGAACTTTGGAGATGGAAAAGAAGCCGTCCAGATTGGTTTGGGCGCCGTACGTTGTTCCTTTCAGATACACGCTCGTATAAATTGACGGTTCTGTGGTTTCAGCTTCATAAACGAACCCACGGATTTCGGCATTCTGTGCGAAAACAATACACGTAAAAAATAGACCCGTAAGGGTGAAGAGGAGAGAGCGAAGCATATTTTTTTTGAGAGTGGCAAATGTAACCAATGGATTGGATTTTTTATTACGGAAGGACTATTTTAACGGTACGGACAGGAAGTGAAGGGTGGAGGGCAAGAAAATATCTGGAGTGAATGGGGACTGATCAGGCTGAATTGATCGCCTTTGGAAAATGGGTTAAACGTCATGTTGGATTTCTGTCCAGTCAGGGCGATGACGGAATACGCCAACACAATAAGTTACAGAAGCAAACGGGCGGACTTATTTTTTCCTATAAAAGGGGGAGGAGAGGAAGAGCGGAAGGCAAGATACCCGGCAGCCAACTGAAGCTGGGAAAAAGCCCGGTCTGATACTTTCACTATCGTCCCATTTCGAGGATGATCGAGAATTCTTCCTTACTCACCGGCATCACGGATAGCCTGCTGATTTTAATCAGGGCCATATTGGCAAGTTTTTTTTCCGCTTTAATCTGTTTCAGAGTAACGCTTTTTGGAAGCGCTTTTTCTGCTTTTAATTCTACTGAAACCCATGCATCATCTTGGGTTGTGGGATCCTGGTAAAATTCTTTTGTGACAGATGCAATGCCGGTGACAGCGGATTCTCCCATGCTGTGATACACCAATACCGGATCGCCTTTCTTCATGCCTTTCAAATGAATCCGCGCCGCATAGTTGCGCACCCCATCCCAACTGGTTTTGCCATCTTTCACGAGATCATCCCATGAATATGTTTCAGGGTCAGATTTGACAAGCCAGTAATTCATCCGGTTTTGTTTTTTTTATTTTGGGAATTGAGTTCGTATTCCAGGGTTCGCAGAAGAAACACCTCACCTCCCCCCAAATTCTAAACTACTTACTACTTATTACTTACATCCGACTACCGACCACCGACTACCGACCCTCAATGCAGTATCTTATAAACGAGTTCTTTCATCAGCGCACCATCGTCAGCATTGGATGCTTTGATACCTTTCGCGCGGAGATCATAGTCGCGGATGAAACCAATGTTGCGGATGCAGTGATCACGTGAATACGCCTTGGCGCCGGTTTCGTAATCTTGCACAAAATAGGGGTTGATACCGAGGACGCTGGCGACATTGTTCTTAGACTTGTCAGCAAGCGAGTGGAGTGTCAGGATTTTTTGAAAATAAGCAAACAACTGAGGGATTGTGAATTGAATGGGATTGCTTTTTGGATTGGCACCGAAATAATTTACAATCTGGTTCGCTTTCAAAATATTTCTATTCCCCAATGCCTTGTGCAATTCGAAAACATTGAACTCTTTGCTGATTCCAATGTTTTCCTCCACCAGTCGTGCAGAAATCTCATCACCCGGTTTGAGATTGAGCAGGAGTTTATTGATTTCATTGGCGATCCTGCTCAGGTCGTCGCCGAGGTATTCGGAAATCAACATTGCTGCCCTGGGGTTGATTCGGTGCCCTTTCGACAAAACATATTGATTGACCCAGGGCGTCACCTGATTCGGATATAATTTTTTTGATTCAAAAACAATACCTGCCTGCTCCAGTGTCTTTGCTATTTTGGTACGCTTGTCGATGGTCTTGTACTTGTAGCACATGACAAGAATCGTGGAATGCGTAGGCTTCTGCAGGTATTCAAGAAAATGTTCTCGGGGATTACTTTTCTTTGCGTTTTTTCCGGAGGCAGCTGCTGCAGTAGCAGATTCTTTCTTTTCCGAAAGATCCTTGATGTCCTGTGCTTCCTTCACAATCACCACCTGATAGTTGGACATCATCGGGTAACGTTTTGCGTAGCTGATGAGAGTGAGCAGGTCCAGTTCTTTCCCGTAAACTACGGTTTGATTGAATTCTTTTTCACTCTCCGACAGCACTTCAGTTTCTATATACGAAGCTATCTGATCTATGTAATAGGGTTCTTCGCCCTGTAAAAAATAGACAGGTTTGTAGATTTTCTTTTTGAGTTCGCCGATGATTGTATCGTACGTCATTCCGGTAAATAGAAGAATTAGAAACGAAGGTGTTTTACGGTGAGGCCGTTATTGATCAATTCGTTGAGTGAGGCGATGCCGATCTTCAGGTGGGCGTTCACATATTTTTCCGTTACTTTTTTGTCACTTTCTGCTGTCTTGACACCGGTAGAAATCATCGGCTGGTCGGAAACGAGCAGGAGTGCGCCAGTAGGAATTTTATTGGCAAATCCGGCAATAAAAATGGAAGCTGTTTCCATATCGATCGCCATGGACCGGGTTGTCTGAAGATATTTTTTAAATTCTTTATCGTGTTCCCATACCCGCCGGTTCGTTGTAAAAACCGTACCGGTCCAGTAATCATTGTCGTGGTTCCGGATGGTCGTAGAAACGGCTTTCTGCAAACTGAATGCAGGGAGAGCAGGAACTTCCGGTGGGAGGTAATCGTTTGAAGTTCCTTCTCCGCGAATGGCGGCGATTGGAAGGATCAGATCACCCAGCTTGTTTTTCTTTTTCAGACCGCCACATTTTCCAAGAAACAAAGCGGCTTTTGGATTGATGGCAGAAAGTAAATCCATGATCAGGGCAGCGTTCGGACTTCCGATACCGAAGTTGATGATTGTAATGCCTTCATGGGTTGCATTCGGCATGGGTTTATCAAGGCCGTTGATCGGAACTTTGTTCCATTCGCTGAACAAGCGCACATAATGATTAAAATTGGTCAATAAGATATACTTGCCAAAATCTTTAAGTTCTGTGCCGGTATATCTCGGAAGCCAATTGTCAACGATTTCTTTTTTATTGTTCATAAAAGTATTTTCGTACAAAAAATTAAGGTGGAATTACCCAAACTGCATTTCCCGGAGTACAAGTTTAAGCTAAGGTCTGGCACATCTGGCGGACAAAGTTTAAAAATTTTCGACATAGTCCGGGGAAAATATGTTCAACTGACACCGGAAGAGTGGGTTCGCCAGCATATTTTGCATTTTCTGATCTATGACCGGCGTTTTCCCCGATCGCTGACAGCAGTAGAGAAAAGGGTGGTAGTGAACCGATTGGAACGAAGATACGATGTACTTGTTCATGGGCCGGACCTGAAACCCCTGATTTTGGTAGAATGCAAAGCGCCGGATGTTCAAATTACCCAGGATGTTTTTGATCAGGCTGCGCGGTACAACCTGTCCATTGATGCCCGGTTTTTCATTCTTAGTAATGGCATGGAGACCTTTTGCTGCACCCTGAATCACGAGGCGCAGACATACAGTTTTCAGGAGGAGGTGCCTTTCTATGAAAATCTGTAAAGAATCGAAGATATTGATGCCCATCATCCAGGCCTCATAATGGATCTTTGACATCCCGAAAAATCAAATTATCTTTAGCCTTCTGTTTAGCCAAAAAATCAAAGCACAAATGAAACATTCTATCGGCCGGATAATCTTCGGTGCATTGCTAATTTCACAGCCCTTAGTCTCTCCGGCTTCAAATCCGTTAAGCCAAAATTCAGTTTCCGGAACCCAACGCAATAACAGTCTGGTAATGCACAATGGTGCTCCAGTCAAAGCCGGTGAACTGATCGTCAAAGTTAAACCTGAATTTCGTTCCTTTTGTACGGCTTCCGGAATCGAAGAGCCAGCACTGGTTTCTGCATTTCAGGCAGTACAGGCATCTGCAGTTCAAAAGAAATTTCCCGGCAAAGAAGCTCCTGTTCAGGCACAGAGCCGGAACGGTGCAAAACCGGTTGATCTGAGCCTCATCTACAAATTAAATTTTTCCGGAGACATTTCCATCGGTGAAGCCCTCTCGAAAATCATTGCAACGGGAAGGGTTGTGTATGCTGAACCGGTGTACCTGAATAAAATGGATTATACCCCGAATGACCCGCAGATTGCATCTCAATATCAGAATTCAAAGATCAATATGTACAATGCCTGGGACATCTGGAAAGGAGATTCAAACACTGTAGTAGGTATTGTTGACAGCGGAACAGACTGGGATCATCCGGATCTTGCCGGTGCCATCAAATACAACTGGAACGATCTGATTGACGGAATTGACAATGATAACGATGGATTCACGGATAATTTCCGGGGATGGGACATCAGTGAAAACGACAATGATCCAATGGTGGTGAACAGCGATCATGGTTCGCATGTTTCAGGATGTGCAGCAGCGGTTGTGGATAATGCTGTCGGAGTTGCCGGACCGGCGTTCCGATGTAAATTTCTTCCGGTGAAAGTTTCCCTGGATGCAAGTTTCAGTTCGATTGACAACGGATACGATGGAATTGTGTATGCTGCTGATCACGGTGCAAACGTGATCAATTGTTCCTGGGGACGTACAGGCGGTATCAGTCAGTTCGAGCAGGATGTCATCACGTATGCGACCATAGATATGAATGCACTTGTGGTTGCCGCTTCAGGGAACGACGGTGTTGAGGGGGATCATTATCCGAGCAGTTATAAATATGTCCTGAGTGTCGGCGCAACGACAAGTACGGACAGCAAAGCCGGTTTTTCGAATTATGGCTATGCGATTGATGTGTGTGCTCCGGGAAACCAAATCTATTCTACAGTTTTCAATGACACCTATACGGCATACAGTGGAACTTCCATGGCTTCACCGATTGCAGCCGGATGTGCAGCGCTGGGGAAATCGCGTTTCCCCTGGATGAATGCGTTACAGGTTGGGGAGCAATTGCGTATCACCTGTGATGATATTTACAGTGCAAGTGGAAATACTGCCTACCGTAACAAACTTGGAAAAGGCAGGGTAAATCTGTACGCAGCCGTCACGGATTCCGTCTCTCCGGGAGTTGTCGTACAAGATCTGCACATCACGGATAACCAGGACGACGTGTTTGTTGTCGGTGATACACTTGATCTGACCGGTATCTTTAAAAACCTGCTTCGCCCTACAACCAATCTTGTTTGTTCCTTGTCAACTACCAACACTGCAGTGACTGTATTGTCAAGTACATTCAATGCTGGTGTTCTCAACATGATGGATACTGTTGCAAACAGTGCAAATCCTTTCAAAGTGGTTATCAATCCTTCTGCCGGCAGCAATACCGAGGTACGGTTTAAAATTACGATGCAGGACGGTGCGTGGTCGGATTTTTATGCGTTCATCCTGACCGTGAATGTGGATTACATCAATATAGCGATTAACGATGTGGCAACCAGTATCACCAGCAAAGGTCTTATCGGATACAATGCCAGTCAGCAGGCCGGAGGAATTGGATTCACTTACATGGGTGGTGCAACCATCCTGTATGAAATGGGATTGATGGTCGGGGCTACAGGAACACAGGTTTCCGACGATGTTCGCGGTGATGGTGCCGGTTACGATGAAGACTTTGCATCTGTTTTAAATGTATCCGGACAGGAACCCGGTGTGTATTCTGATTTCGATGCTTTCGGAAAATTCCGCGATAACGGTCTTACTTCTGCGACTCCAATCAGTGTGTTTGTCACGCACCGTGCGTTTGCATGGATGGCTGCCGCCGACAGGAAATATATCATTGTCGAATACAACATTAAAAACACGAGCGGAGGAAGTTTGTCCAATTTGTATGCCGGGTTATTTGCCGACTGGGATATTCCGGCATATGCCAACAATAAATGTTCTGTGGACAACAGCCGGAAAATGGGCTATGCCTGGAGCACGGATGCAGCAGGTTTGTATGCAGGGATGAAACTGCTTACTCCGGGGGCATTCAATAACTATTCCATTGATAATATCAGCGGTGGAAATGGCGGTCTGGATATGTTTGACGGTTACAGCAATGCAGACAAATACCTTTCCTTATCGACCTTCCGTCAGGATGGAGGCACATCTGCGGCGACCGGTAACGACATCATCCAGATCGTATCCAGCGGACCATTCAACCTGGCAAACAATGATTCCGTGACCGTCGCATTCGCTTTGATTGCCGGTGAAGACCTGAGCATGATCCAGGCAAGTGCTGATGCAGCGCAGGTGAGGTATGATAATCTGATGACCAGCCTTGTGGAAATCCCAATGGCCGGAGCATTTTCGATGTCCCAGAGTTATCCGAATCCGGCCAGGGAACAAAGCGTTGTCACTTTTGTGCTTCCCCAGCCGGGAACAACAGAATTGTCGATTTACAATACCCTGGGTGAAAAAGTACAGACTGTGCTTTCTGAAAAACTGAACGGTGGAAAATATTCCGTAACGGTTGACGTGAGTAAATTGACTGCAGGAAATTACTTTTATCGTTTGCAAAGTGGCATCAATATGAAAACACTGCCGCTTACAATCGTGAAGTAAGCAACTCTTTTCACGGAAAAGCCCACAGTTTTTTGAACTGCGGGCTTTTTCATTTTCTGCAAATTGCGTGCAGGGTTGCAGAAGAACCGCTTCAATGTTTTTACATATTTGAAATTCATTCAATTGGTTATGCATGGCAGGCAGAACCCGGATTTTCCTGTTGGGAGGAGAGGATTCAGTTGTTCATTTCCGATGGAATAATTTATTAGATTCAATATCTTCATTCAAATTTCGTTTTAACTTTGTATCCATTAAGGAATCGCAATTATGGAATTAAAAGACATTATTTCAGTGCCCGGAATGAGTGGCCTGTACAAAGTAGTAGCAAACAATAAAAACGGTTTTATTGTAGAATCCCTGGCTGATTCAAAGAGAACGCTGATAAATTCAAATCAGCGCATCATGACTTTGGTAGATATTGCTGTCTACACGACCGAAGAAGAGATGCCTCTCCGGGAAATTTATAAAAAGATACAGCAAACCGATGGACAGAAGTTGGGTGTTGATGTCAAAGCGGATGTCGCGAAACTCCGGGATTATTTTAAAAAGATTGTGCCGAATTTCGATGAAGAAAGAGTGTATTCTTCCGATATCAAAAAGATGTTGACCTGGTATGAGTTGTTGAAGGATAAAATTGATTTCAGCAAAGAGGAAGAGACCGGAGGAGAAGCGGATGAGAAAATTATCGCTGCTGCCGATCATGAAAAGCCGATTCCGAAAATGCACGAATCGCATGGCCCCAAGGCTGAACATGCAAAAGCAACCACGGCAAAAACGCGTAAGAAAGTTTAATCACCATGACATCCACCACAGTAAATGCGCCGGAAAAAATCCGGCGCAACTTTTTACCGGCAAACCTGGATTTACAAAACTGGGAATCGCTGGCGCCCTATTATCTGGACCTTCAGGAGCGGAACCTGGATTCGCTTCAAAGCCTTCACAAATGGCTTGCAGATATTACCGAACTGGAGTCCGTGGTGTCCGAACATATCGGTTGGCTGTACATCCGGATGACCTGTGATACGACGGATAAAAATCTCACGGAAGCCTACACGCACTTTGTTGAAAATATCAATCCGAAGATTGAAC
>DAORHY010000118.1:0-9991 GCA_035438225.1 Bacteroidia bacterium | reverse complement strand
GAAGGAAAAAGTTTTAATTGACTCAAGTGCGCTGATAATTAGCGGTACGAAATAATCATTCTTTCATGCACGATGCCGAAGGAAAGTACGTCCCGCTTACGACGGTTGGGCAAAAGTGGCGGTTCAGTGTTTCGTATCAAACATTTGGATGAAATCGCCACCTTTGCCAAGCCGCATTACGATGGGCGGGAGATTGCGTCAACTCAATTTTTAAATTTTTCAATGACCTTTTTACCAATACGGGTCTTCTATGAATAGTTGATCGATAAATTCGCGACTTCACTATGCCGAAAAAGGGGTAAGTATTGAATGCATGTGCTGACCCCACATGGAATGTTGTAGAATGAACGGAAGACGGTTTACGCACTGGAGAACGAAATGGGAAATCCGGCTTACCGGGTAAGAAATTGATTGATTTTTCACTGAGTATGGACAGGGGTTTTATTAAATCACCAATGGCTACATACTCAAATCAGTTAATAAAATGACCCGCAAAAAGAGAAGAACCTTTTTGTACTTTTGAAGGGCCGGTTTACCGTGGAATTGGTGGACCACTTTGCCACGGCATTACTGGTCCTTGTTAGCGCGGCATTCGTGTAGCTTTTACCATGTGTTCTCCAAATCAGAGTAGAGTTCAGCTCCATTTCATTCTCCGATCCAGTGATTCGGAATAATTTTCGTAATATAGCAGTACGATTTGTGAACAGCAGGTTTGGGATGAATATTCAAAATCGATAAGTTTTTTTAAAACGAGACTTCTTAATTCTTTCACTGCTCCCTTAGCATCTTAACGTTGAGACAATGAATCAACTTTTCAAAATATTTAAAGTGGACGTAGCGGAAGCAACTAAAATCAGTGCTTCACCGGATGAGCCGCACCAGCACAATTTTGAGGAGTTGATAATCGGTAGAGAAGGTCAGCTGGAACATTTCATCGATTTCAAGACCATTGTCCTTGATGCGCCACTTGTGAGTTTTGTAACAAAAGGAAAATTTCATCGTGTTATACCCAAATTGAACAATGGCAAGTGCGACATGTGGGTATTTCGGTTTAAGACCGAGTTCATCCCGGAAACAGCCTTTCAACTGTATTCGCTTTACCATGACAATGCTACTTTAAAAATGCAAAAAGGAGCTTGTTTTGACAGGTTGGTTTCCCTCAGCGAAATGATATACTCAGAAATGCAACAGGAAAATCCTGATCTGGGTGTTGTTCGGCATTTGGTCAGTGCCTTATTTACCATGATTCAATCGGAAATGCGAAAATCTGAACAAAATCCAGGCGGATTGAATAAAACACAAAACACCACCTTTAAAAACTTACTTAAAATACTCGAAGAAAATTACCGCCGGCCTGAAGGCGTTGAATTTTATGCAGAAAAACTTTTTATGAGTGCCCGAAACCTGAACAATATCTGTCAGCAAATTATGCAAATGAGTGTTTCGGAAATCATTGAAACCAGAAAACTGATAGAGGCAAAAAATATGCTCCTTCACACCGACAAAAGCATCTCCGAAATTGGCTTCGAACTCGGGTATAACGAAAAAGCATATTTTACCACTGTGTTCAAGAAGAAATCAGGACAAACACCAACCGAGTTTCGGGAGGAAATGAGAAAGCTCATTTCCTGAAATTACAACACTTCTTCCGGATTTTATTACCGCTCCTATTGGAAATATCGGCAATTTTGCCCTATAAATCAAAAAAATGTCAAAATGAAAAAATTATTCAACCCTTTTACATCAGTAGTAGGCATACTATTGATTGCGACCCTTGCAACATTCACCGGTTGCACGAACTCCTCCAACACCGCTGCTCTTGAAGCAAAAGTTGATTCCTTGCAGGCGGAACTCAAAAAGTTTACAGATGAGCGGGCAACTACTGAACAACGTCTGTTATCGTTTGATACTCTGGATTATGAATTTTACAGCAATCAGCAATGGGACAAGTTTAACCACAGCCATGCTGACAACATTAAAGTCTTTTATCCTGACGGACATGTAACGGAGGGTTTGTATCCTGATCACATTGATATGCTTACACCTATGTTCGCCTTTGCACCCGACACAAAAATAAAAGAGCACCCTGTAAAATTCGGTAGTGGTGACTGGACGGCTGTTATTGGTGTGATGGAAGGATCCTTTTCAAAGCCAATGCCTATTGGTAATGGCAAAACTATTCCGCCAAACGGAAAAAAATTCAAAATTGAGCATGACCACCATCGGACATTGGAAAGATGGGAAAATGATTGAAGAATATCTGTTTTGGGATAACCAGTCGTTTATGAGACAAATTGGGTTGGCGCAATAACAGCACTTAGCTACTTACAAGGAGGAAGCACAGGAAATTGTGCTTCCTTTTTTTTTGCTCCTGGATGAGCCATTTCAGTTCCTGAAATCACAACACTTCTTCCGGAAAGTGTTACCCCTCGCCTTGGATATGTCCGCATCTTTGTACCATCAAATTAAATAAACAATTAAAAACATAAACCATGGAATCTGCAACAAAAACAACAACCAAATGGGTAATAGACCCTGTACACAGTGAACTTACTTTTAAAGTAAAGCACATGATGATTACCAACGTGAAAGGGGAGTTCAAAAACTTTTCGGTTGGAGTCGACGGAGACAACATTTTCAAGTCGCCATTGACGGTTACCATAGATGCTGCTTCTATCTACACCAATAGCGACCAACGGGATGCACATTTGAAATCTGCAGACTTCTTCGATGTGGAGAATCACAATGAAATAGTGTTCAAAAGCACTTCGTTCAAACAGAAAGACGATGAGGAATATGAACTGAAAGGAATGCTCACCATCAAAGGAATCAGCAAGGAAGTTGAACTCGAAGTGGAGTTTGGCGGAATCAATAAAGACCCCTGGGGCAATGAAAAGGCGGGTTTTTCAGTAGAAGGAAAGATTAACCGTAAGGATTGGGGTTTAAACTGGAATGCAGCATTGGAAACAGGCGGTGTTTTGGTGAGCGATGAAGTGAAAATTGCAGGTGAAATTCAGTTTGTAAAACAATCATAAAACAAATACTAATGAAAAACAAGGTAATCATTATCACGGGTGCCGGGATGGGACTTGGATATGCAGCAGCAAAAGAACTGGCTGCCAAAGGTGCAAACCTCGTGTTGGTTGACTACAACGAAAAAAGTCTGTTGGACGCGAAAGCAGAAATCAGCGCAGCGTTTCCGGACGTGAAAATTATCACCGTTGTGGCGGATGTATCAAAAGAAGATGCTGTGAAAAATTATGTCGATGAAGCGGTAAAGGCATTTGGAAGAATTGACGGGCTTTACAACAATGCGGGTATCGAAGGAAAGCAGGCAAGTATTACCGAGTATGATGTGAATATATCCAAAAAGGTAATTGACATTAACCTGATGGGTGTTTACTACGGAATGCGGTATGTAATTCCTGTCATGCAAAAGCAAAAGTTTGGTCGTATTGTAAACGTGGCATCCGTTGGCGGTATTCGCGGCGTGTTGAATCAAATGCCGTATGTGGCAAGCAAACACGCTGTGTCGGGCATGACGAAAAATGCTGCACTGGAATATGGCAGAGACGGCATTCTTACCAATGCCATTGCACCGGGAGCCATTCTTACGCCCATGGTTGCAGAAGCATTTAAGCAGGTAAATCCAGACAATCCGAAAGCAGCAGAAACAGAGTATGCTCAACGGAATCCTACCAAACGATTGGGTCAACCGCATGAAGTGGCCAAATTAGTTGCTTTTCTTTTAAGTGAAGAGAACGGCTATGTAAGCGGACAAACCATTGCTATTGATGGCGGAGAATCGAACATCTATGGTAACTCGTAAAGGAAACATTCGGGTGGTGTCATCATTCGTGATGACACTGCCGGAATTTTAAAAAATCAGACATGAAGTTGGCAATCCTGGCAACCATAATGCTACTTACAAGTTGTAATTCAGGCTATAAATCACAAACACATAAAAATATGTTAGAACAAAATAATCCGTTATTGTGTGATATTGAAACCGGGATGTGTGAAATTCCAACGACTAAAAATGTCAATTCCGGTGTGAATACTGTTCCTGTAACAAAGAAAGAAGTAAAGGTCATTTATTATACAGACCCTATTTGTTCGTCTTGCTGGGGAATAGAGCCGCAATTGCGAAAGCTGAAATTGGAATATGGCAATTCCATTGAAATTGAATACAGAATGGGTGGCTTATTGCCTGACTGGAGTTACAACAGTGGCGGTATAAGTAAACCTTCGGATGTGGCGCATCACTGGGATGAAGTGAGCCGTTATTATGATATGCCCATCGATGGAGATGTTTGGCTGGAAGATCCCTTGAATTCTTCTTATCCGCCCTCCATTGCTTTTAAAGCAGCTCAAATGCAAGATGATGAAAAAGCAATTTCTTTTCTTCGTGAAATCAGGGAGATGGTTTTTTTACAGAAGAAGAACATCACAAAATGGGAGCATCTGGAAATCGCAGCAAAAAATGTCGGGCTGAATACAGAACAATTCAAAACCGATTACAATGACAAAGCCAGGGAGCTTTTTCATGAAGATTTGAAGTTGGGATCAGAATTGGGTGTAAGGGGCTTCCCTTCTCTCTTTTTTATAAATACAAAAGGTGAAAAAGAATTTGTTTACGGTTCTAAACCATATTCCGTATTTGAAGATGCAATTTTAAAACTCTCACCTCGGGTAATGAAAAGTGAATACAACAGAAGTTGGGAGGCTATATTTGCAAAATATCCTACACTGACGGCGAAAGAATTCGCATTGTTGTCCGGAACGCCAAGGGAGGAAAGTGAGAAAAGCCTGGAAGCGCTTACAGCAAACGGAAGGTTGGAAAAACGGACTACAAGGAACGGGGCAATTTGGAAATTAATTAAATAATTTAATAGGTCATGATTAAAAAAATATTCAATCCGGGGAATTATTCGTCAGATATGAACATCGCTTTTTTACTGTTGCGTATTACAGCAGGAACTTTCATGTTAACACACGGCTTGGGAAAAGTTTCAAAGTTATTCGGGGATGAAGCTATTCAGTTTGCTGACCCGATTGGTATCGGAGAAACTGCCTCGCTGGCGCTTGTGGTGTTTTCCGAAGTGTTGTGTTCTATATTTCTGATTCTTGGTGTAGCCACCCGGCTTTCAGTAGTTCCGTTGATAATTACCATGCTGGTGGCGGCATTTGTTATGCATGCAGGTGATGGTTTTGGGAAACAAGAACTTCCATTACTTTATACAATGGTTTATGTTGTCCTTGCAATTTCTGGTTCTGGAAAAATATCCATTGACAATTGGATTTATAATAAATTGAATCACAGGTGAAAGGTTTTACGGAAATGGAAATTCTTCAAAAGGATGATGGTAACAAAGGTGCATTTTATGTAATGGGCGAGAATCAATTACTCGCTGAAATGACGTATGTATGGGCTGGAACTGACAGGATAATTATTGACCATACCGAGGTGAATGCCGTTTTAAAAGGCAAAGGAATCGGGAAACAAATGGTAGTGAAAGCAGTTGCATTTGCAAGAGAAAAAGGAATTAAAATAGTTCCGCTTTGCCCTTTTGCAAGAAGTGTATTTGACAGAATGAAAGAATTAAATGATGTCCTCTAAAAATGTAAAAACATGGATGAGAACAACATTATCGAGTACTATTTCCATAGCAGAATGACCGGTTTTGGTAAAGAGGGAAGTGGATTTCCTGCGCGAATTGTGTCAGAAGTTTGCAAAGGCTAGTCAACACATAAAGAAATCCCTGGATAAAAGTAAACAATGCCACAGCTGCTGAAATAGCTGAAACAGTGAGAAAATGCTCATCAGGAGCTCTGGCATTTCAGATCAATAGTGAAAAATGGACAGAAAAACATTTTTGAAGTCATTGGCTATATTGCCATTAACAGCCTCAGCAATGAAACTAAACGTATTGAATACCTTAACAGAACCAGTGAACAACACAGTAAAAATGCCTGTGTTATTCCTTGGCCATGGCAGTCCGATGAATGCCATTGAAGAAAATGAATTTGTAAAAGGATTCAGAAATGTGGCAAAAGATATTCCAAAACCGAATGCTATCGTATGTATTTCGGCACATTGGGAAACCAATGGCACTTTTGTAACTGCCATGGAAAATCCAACCACCATTCATGACTTTGGTGGATTTCCGAAGGAATTGTTTGCAGTACAATATCCCGCACCCGGAAGTCCCGCTTTGGCGAAAGAAACAAAATCGCTTATTTCGAAAACCGAAGTTGGTTTGGATGATAAATGGGGCCTGGACCACGGGGCCTGGAGTGTGATCAGGCATTTGTATCCGGATGCCGATATTCCGGTTATTCAAATGAGCCTGGACTACAACCAAAAACCACAAGATCATTACGAACTGGCACAGGAAATTAAATCATTGCGGGAGAAAGGCGTATTGATCATAGGAAGCGGAAACATGGTTCATAATTTACGAATGTTGGCCTGGGACAAACTGAATACTTCAGATTATGGATTCGACTGGGCGATTGAGGCAAATGAGAAAATGAAAAAATTCATTCTCGATAGCGACCACCAACAACTAATTAATTTTCGTTCACAGGGCAAAGCATTTGACCTCGCCATTCCAACACCCGAGCACTACTTGCCTTTGCTCTATTCGCTGGCTTTAAAAGATGAAAACGACCAGGTAAGTTTGTTCAATGACAAAGCGGTGGCAGGTTCATTAACGATGACATCTGTGAAAATCGGGTAATTGGAAGATGCAGAAAGCAACAGGTAATAAACACTATCCGGCGATTGTACGTCTTCGTTGCATTTGTTGCCAGTCGTAGCGACATCTGTTTGGCATGCTGTCCCCGTCCGGCTTGAAGATTATCTGTTTTGTGGGGGTGTCCGATGAGATTGGCTGCATAGTTTTCAATTCTTCATTCTGTTGAAAACATGCAGCTACTCAGGAGCAGTTAATTTTACAAAAAAAAGTTTTCTTAAACATTTTTATCTCTTTCTGAAATGTTGAAAATACACGCAGGGCGCACGACGGCTCAGGCGGTTTCGATCAAGATTGCAGAAAGTAAAGCAATAGAAAATTGAAGAGTTTTAGAATCACGCCCTCTCATTACACGTTATCCCAGGTAGATTATTTTATTATCACTTTTTTCTGACCTGTCCAGTCACTACCTGAAACTTTTAATATGTACATTCCGGTCACCAAAGAACTAATGTCAATTTCATTTCTGTTGTCACTCAATTCCCGCTGCATTAAAAGTTCCCCCATAAGATTATAAATTTCCATTTTCATCTGCCGGTTGTTTGCACAACTGACATGAATTTTATCGTTTGCAGGATTCGGGTAGATATTTAAATATTCATTTTTAATAATACCAGTTGTGCCGACAGAAAAATCACTAATAAGCCGTATTGAAAAACCGGATTTTCTTGTGGATGCTCCCCAGTTGGTCATGCCTTCTGAATTGTATGAAATATTTACACCCCAGGGATAGACAGTGTCCAATTGAGAAGAGGACCACCAATAGCCCTGTGTCGTAATTTCTGTAAACGTTCCTGAATAAATTGAGTCAGCACGCTGACCGCCGGGCAGTGCAGTAAAATCATATTCATCGGAAGCGCCGGTATTCGGACTCATCCAGTGAGCGGTTCCAATCTCCTTCAGCTTACCCCCGGCAACCAAATCATAACCAAGAAAAATCTGAAGTGTGTCCCAATCTTCAAAAGTTGGTACGTGCCAGCCTGCCGGAGCAAGAGAACGCGGATCCCGGACTGCATACCAATTGTATAACCTTCCGTAAACGGCTGCTATATTCGGATCATTATCATAATTACAGTACGCTCCGGAAGTTGAATTATACCATTGTAAACTATCTGAAACATTCGGTATCGGATCCCCATTAAGGTAATGCGTGACTTTCAGGTTTTCCTTTGTCCAGACTTGCGATCCGATTGTTATCGTATTGTAAACATTTCCATCGATATCGGTCACAGTCTGAGCATTCATTTTTATCGACAGGAATACAAAAACTGCATAGAGTAATATGACTTTTTTCATTATCGTGCGATTCGTTACAAAGGTAATAGCATACAAAGTAAAAAAAATGATATTTGGCATATTTCCGGTGTTAATCAGATTTGCTGTTCCGGCCAGGCAGGATGCACAACGGAATTCCATCCGCAATTCATCCGCTGACATTCCTTTAAAACAGGTAATTTGCTAAATTGCAGAAAACCCCTGTAATGTTTCAGGTACGGCATTGCAATGAACTGTACTCCTGAAGCAGAAAGAGCAAATAATGTGGAGAGCCAACTACCGCTCACGGTAAGGTTTGCTTAACGGGTTACTTCCTTCCTGCGAACAGGCTCGTGTAAAAATGGGGAAATGAAAAGGGATAAATTTACAGGTAAGTTAAGTGAATTGATCGAAAGGGCTGAGCGTGGAAATGCAGGCGATGTAGATTTCATAATGGAGCACTTAACCCATCAATCTTCTCTGACAATGACGCGGTATGTTGATTATGCCCTGAGCTTAGTTGAAAATCCAAAGGGTATAGTTCGTTTGGAGTATCATTTATTTAATGGAACCCAGATACAACGAAACTACAGTTCCTTGTTTTTTAACAGAAGATTGGATTATGATATTGTAAAGCGCGCTTACGCAGAAGGACGCATAGATGCAATTCAGGCATATGCACGGTAGACTTTGGGCATGCGTGCACCAGACTCCGGACAACACATTACCGGTAAACTGTGTTTCGTCCTTTCTTCGCAGATGTGGGGTTCAAGAAGCACAATAGTGCGTAAGCGGCTTACTTTGAAAGCCTCGTACTTCGCGAATCTCTGTTGCAGTAATCCTCCTGTCCGGGGACTCTGTTGTTGAGAAGAAATTGTCTTGGATAGCTTGAACTAATTATGTAAAATTGACTGTTGACAATGAAGCAGGACAAGCATTGAGGGTACTCAAATTAAAAGGATAAAAAATGAAAAATATAATTTTACTTGCGTTGGCATTAGGAGCATCATTCTGTTTTGGGTTTGCTTTCAAATCAATTACAACAAACAACTTAAACGACAACACAAAGATGAAAAGAGTTACAGGAATTGGCGGCATCTTTTTCAAATGCAAAGACCCCGGAAAAATGAGAGAATGGTACCAAGCTCACCTTGGATTGAACACGAACCAATATGGTGCAGTTTTCGAATGGCGGCAAGGTGCCGACTCTTCGAAAAAGGGTTTTTCGCAATGGAGTCCGTTTTCGGAAAAAACAAAATATTTTGAACCCTCCACAAAGGAGTTTATGATAAATTACCGTGTTGAAAATTTAGATGCACTCGTTGAAGAGCTGAAAAAAGAAGGAGTAACAGTAACCGACACGATTGAAACGTATGATTACGGAAAATTTGTTCACATCCTTGATGTGGAGGGAAACAAAATAGAATTGTGGGAGCCAAACGATATTGAATACGAAAAACTCGGTGTCCAGATAGGCAGCAAGACGACCAAGTAATTCTGCTGCTCACACTGCTGTATACGGACGTCAAGCTCATAACCTGAACAGACAGTTCCGCGCATGCATGACGCTGATTCGATAAAGGCAACAGGGATTTTGTTCGGTTTTCAATTTCTGGTGTTTTTCATTAACGGATTCAATTGATCGAGTCCCGGGAAGGTGGGACTTCAGGTCCCTTATTTGTTGTTAGTGCTTGAATTTCTTTTCGATGACTGCGAACGTACGGCTACACACTCTTAATTATAAGTAGGTTTAATTTAGAAAAATACAACACATAAAAATGACAAACAGAGACCTGGTTTTTTTTATATCCTTATTATTAACGGTTACAGCCGTTAAAGCACAAACCATCCAACAGGTAAAACAAATGGCATATGCCGACTCGTTAAGGCTTGTGGAAATATATAAAGACATCCATCAGAACCCTGAATTGGGTTTTATGGAAGTTCGTACGTCCGGCATTATTGCAAAAGAATTGAAG
>DAORHY010000117.1:0-10145 GCA_035438225.1 Bacteroidia bacterium | reverse complement strand
AAATCGTCCTGGAATGAATCGGAAAGGGCAGAGGTTTCATCATTCAGCACACCCGGCAGCAAACGGATGATGGCGTCACATATTACAGCCGCCGCCAGCTCTCCACCCGACAATACATAATTGCCAACCGATATTTCACGCGTGATAAAATGTTCCCGGATGCGTTCATCAATGCCCTTGTAATGTCCGCAAAGTATCATGATGTTGCCCTGCATGGATAATTGGTTGGCAATTTTCTGGTCAAATAATTCTCCGTCCGGGCTCATGTACAGAATCTCGTTGTAGCTCCGTTCGCTTTTTAATTTTTCAATGCAGGCTACCACGGGTTCAATCATCATCACCATTCCAGCACCACCTCCATAGGGGGAATCGTCTACTGTCTTGTGTTTATTGGTTGCATAATCACGAATGTTGTGAACGAAAATTTCAACAAGATCTTTTTGTATGGCACGTTTGACAATGGAATGCGCAAACGGGCTTTCCAGCAAACCGGGAACTACGGAAAGGAGATCGAAGCGCATGGGAGTGAAGAGTAAAGAATGAAAAGTGAATAGTGAAGTGTAATTATCGGATTGGGCGGGTTGTTTGCAACCTGAACTTCGTCCCTCGTCCCTCGTCCCTTAATGAATCCCTTTCAATTTCTCCTCGATACCTTTATTGATTTCCTTTTGTCTGGTAATTTCATCTTTTTTAACAGGGATCAACTCGCTTTTGTTTTTTTCAATGCTTCGTTCACGGTCTTTGATTTTCTTTTCGTAATCGTCTATGTCTTTGTGCATGTTTTCTTTCCTGTCGATCACCTTCTTTTTCTGTTTGTTCAGTTCCCGTAGTTTTTTTTCTTCAAGTTCCCTGGCTTCCGGGGTTCCGGTGAAGGATTCAACAACCATTTTCTGACGGATGACTTCTTCCGATTTTAGTTCCAGTTCTTTTTCTGTCGTCTTGATTTCGTCTTTCAATTGATCGATTGACCGGTTGTGTTCTTTGATTTTTCTTTCCGACTGTTCATTCGAGGAAATCAGTTCTTCAAGATCATTGTCGAGGGACTTAAGTGTTTTTTGATTTTCAGACAGTTGATCTTCCACGGCAATTTTATATTGTTGCAGGGCAAAGGTCCGGACATATGATTTAATTTTTTCGCTTTGATTTCCGTCAATGGATGAAGACATGAACAGGGAATCGTTCCAGTGATAAAAAGTGGTGAACTGAACACCATTATCGGCAGCTTCAGTCCGTGCGATGACAGTAAACGTATCCGGCCCCAGAGCCGGCAGTACTGCCTGAGACAAGATGATTTCATTTCCATCCTCTTCAGCAGATTTCTTTGTTCCCTGGCGGACATATTTTTTCCAGGCAGATTTTACTTCCTTCAGTTTTGCCTGTGGAATGCTGACGGAATAAGATGCTTGGGATCCAAGGCTACAGGAATTCGTTCCTTCCGCAACCTGCAGCAACTCCTGACCTGCCGCCAGGAAGGGGAAAAGAAGGGCCGGCAGATAAAAAATAAATAACTTCCGTAGTAGTATCGACATGTCCGTATTTTTTTACAAAGGTGGTTCATTCGCATGTAATTGCAAAATATGATGAATGTTATGTTGCTGATTAAAGTCATGAACTTCAGGGTGCGGGCTATAATAAACCTCTGATTCCCAGCAATTCTTTCTGAATTCGGAATTTGATTTCGGTTAGCGATACAGCCTGCCCGGCTTTTTTTATCCGCCTTTCAACCCTACATTTGTGCGCTTTTATAAGGATAGCTAATGAGTAAAATCAAAGTTGCAATAATCCGTGAAGGAAAGATACCACACGATAAGCGTAGTCCGTTCACTCCAGAACAATGTGAAATAATTCAGAAACAATTTCCGAATGTAGAGTTGGTGGTTCAGCCGAGTGAATGGCGTTCATTCAGGGATCGCGAATATGTTCAATGTGGAATAAAATTGCAGGAAGATCTTTCGGATTGTGATATTCTGATGGGCGTGAAGGAGGTTCCGAAGCAGGAGCTCATGGATGGTAAAAAATATTTTTTCTTTTCTCATACCATTAAAAAACAACCCCATAATCGCGGGCTGCTGAAAGCTCTTCTGGAGAAAAAGATCACAATGATTGATTACGAATGCCTGGTTGATAAAAATGATAATCGCATCATCGGATTTGGAAGGTTTGCCGGAATTGTCGGTGCTTACAATGGTATCATGGCGTATGGTTTAAAATATAATTTGTTTGAACTGAAACCCGCACAGTTGTGTCACGATAAAAAAGAATTGTTCAGGGAGTTGGAGAAAGTACGTCTGCCGAATATTAAGATTGTCATTACCGGAGGCGGAAGGGTCGCCAACGGTGCCTGTGAAACGATGGGTGCATTGGATCTTAGGAAGGTAACGCCATATGAATTTTTAAATTATACTTTCCGTGAACCGGTTTATGTACAGCTGCATTCGGAAGATTATTACGAGGCAAAAGACGGTTCGGCGTTCAGCAGTTACGATTTTCACCACCATCCCGAGGGTTACCGCTGTAAATTCAGCGATCCGGCTGCGTTTGCCAGTGTCACAGATCTTTTAATTCATTGCACCTTCTGGGATCCGCGTGCGGATATTTTGTTCAGCAAAGCCAGGATGCGTGATCCGGATTTTCGTATCAGCGTCATTGCGGATGTTACCTGTGATCTAAACGGAAGCATTCCGAGCACAACACAGGCAACGACCATTGAAAACAAGTATTACGGTTATGATCCGATGAACGAAAAAGTGGTCGAGGCTTTCGGGAAACACAGTATTACTGTAATGTCTGTCGATAATTTGCCCTGTGAATTGCCACGTGATGCTTCCGATGGTTTTGGAAAGCACCTGATGGAACGTGTGCTGCCATCCTTGTTTGGTGAGGATACAGATGGAGTGATTGAACGGGCATCCATCACAAAAGACGGGCACCTGATGCCACGGTTTGAATACCTCCGCGATTATGCCGAAGGGAATTAATTTAAAAAGCTTTCAGTTTCGAAATCGTCTCAGCGGGATTCGCTGAGGAAAATACTGTATTTCCTGCAACCAGTACATCGGCTCCGGCTTTCAGCAGAAGGGAGGCGTTCCCGAGATCCACACCGCCATCCACTTCAATTTTTGCCTTGGAATTTTTGCGTGCAATGATATTTCTCAGTTGTTCGGTTTTCTGAATGGTATTCGAAATGAATTTTTGTCCTCCAAAACCAGGATTCACACTCATCAAACAAACCAGGTCGATTTCATGGATCACGTCTTCCAGCAGGCTGACGGAAGTATGCGGATTAATAGCCACACCGGCCTGCATCCCTGTATCTTTAATGTGCTGAATCGTACGGTGAAGATGATCGCAGGCTTCATAATGAACACTCAGAATGGAAGCACCCGAATCTTTGAATTGCTGGATGTACCGGTCAGGATTAACAATCATCAAATGAACATCCAGGGGCTTTTTTGCATGTTTGAAAATCGACCGCATGACCGGAAATCCAAAAGAAATATTGGGTACAAATACACCATCCATGATGTCCACATGGAACCAATCAGCCTCGCTGTTATTGATCATTTCCACATCACGCTGAAGATTACCGAAGTCGGCAGAAAGTATGGAAGGGGCGATGAGTGGCATTGTATTATAGTCTGTAGTCTGTAGTCTGTAGTTGACGAGTACAAAAGTAATGAAACTCAACGAACTTTATTGTTCGTTTTTAAGCTTTGTTCCTGATTTCAGCTGTGAACATTCCGGAAGTAAAAAGTAAGGACTGATCAATAACACCTGATTCCCAGCCATTCACCGACTACCGCCTACCAACCGACTGCCGTTTAAAAACAATTCCCTAAAAAAAAGGAGAGACAAAATTTGCCTCTCCCTTTTTTATAGACGTAAAGAAATTTATCCTAAATAAGTCTTCAGAATCTTGCTGCGGGAAGTATGTTTCAGGCGGCGGATAGCTTTTTCTTTGATCTGGCGCACGCGTTCACGTGTGAGATCGAAGCGCTCACCGATTTCCTCAAGTGTCATCGGTTGTTCACCGGCTGCGAGGCCAAAATAAAGGCGGATCACATCTGCTTCACGAATGGTAAGTGTCGACAGTGCGCGTTCCACTTCACGTCGCAGCGACTCCGTAATCAGGGACGCATCGGGGTGGGGTTGGTCGTCATCACCCAGGACATCGATCAGTGTACTGTCTTCACCTTGCTGGAGCGGTGCATCCATGGATACATGCCTTCCGGATGTACGCATGGCTTCTTTGATATCATCTACCGAAACAGACATCGATTCCGCAATTTCTTCCGGGGAAGGTTCGCGTTCGTATTCCTGTTCAAGTTTAGAGAACGTCTTGTTGATTTTATTGATGGAACCGATTTTATTCAGCGGCAGACGAACAATCCGTGATTGTTCTGCCAACGCCTGAAGGATCGACTGGCGGATCCACCATACTGCATAGGAAATGAATTTAAATCCCCGCGTTTCATCAAAACGTTGCGCAGCTTTTATCAATCCAAGATTTCCTTCATTGATAAGGTCACCCAGGGTGAGTCCCTGGTTCTGGTATTGTTTCGCAACCGAAACAACAAATCGAAGATTGGCCTTGGTTAATCGTTCAAGAGCTTTTGGGTCTCCCTTTTTGATCAATTGCGCAAGACGCACCTCTTCTTCCGCCGTGATCAACTCAACGCGTCCGATTTCCTGTAAATACTTGTCCAACGAGGCTGTTTCCCTGTTGGTAACCTGTTTTGTAATTTTTAGCTGTCTCATCCCTTGCTCCTGATTGTTAGAAAAAATCTGATGTATTTCTGAAAAAGAATACGCATTTGAAACGCGCAGCTTTTGTGTATGTTTCAGCAATTCTTAAAAAAGGAATTGGATTCTTACAAATTTATGGAAATACTTTTGTAATCAATTCATATTTAGTTATTTAGCATAAACTCTTATTTCTTCTCTTTTCTCTCAGTCACAAAAAAAAACATGCAACTGAAGTCGCATGTTTTTTAGTTCTCATCCGGGAATGATCATCAGGATGCAGGCTGTCGTCTTTGCGGACGTCCGCCTTCTCCTTCTGAACCTGAATTTTCAGGTTTCGGGAGCAGGACTTTTCTGGACAGTCTGTATTTGCCAGTCTTTTTATCGATATCGATCAGTTTCACTTTCACTTTATCACCTTCGTTGAATACACCTTTCATTGTATCCAGGCGTTCCCATGTGATTTCACTGATGTGAAGCAAGCCATCTTTTCCGGGCATGAATTCAACAAATGCACCGAAGTCCATGATGTTCTTCACTTTGCCTTCGTATACTTCGCCGATTTCAGGAGATGCAGTAATGGCTTTAATTCTTGCCTTTGCCGCTTCAATACCTGATTTATCACTGGAAGAAATTTCAATAATTCCTTCGTTGTTGATTTCCTCAATAGAAATCGTTGTGTTCGTTTCGCGCTGCATTTCCTGGATGACTTTTCCGCCGGGCCCGATAACTGCACCAATGAATTCTTTGGCGATAATCATTTTCTCGATACGCGGGGCATGCGGTTTATAATCGGCACGTGGTGCAGAAATGGTTTTCAGCATTTCTCCAAGAATGTGCAAACGGCCTTCTTTTGCCTGATTCAGCGCCTTCAGCATGATGTCAGAAGAAAGTCCCTGTACTTTAAGATCCATCTGGCAGGCACAGATACCTTTTTCTGTACCGGTAACTTTGAAGTCCATGTCACCGAGGTGATCTTCATCGCCAAGGATATCACTCAGTACGGCATACCGGCCTTTTTTATCCATGATCAGTCCCATGGCAATGCCGGAAACCGGACGCCGGATTTGTACGCCTGCATCCATCAACGCCAGTGTACCTGCGCACACCGTTGCCATAGACGAAGAGCCATTTGATTCGAGGATATCGGAAACGATACGTATAGTGTAAGGACATTCTGTTTCGTTCGGAAGAACCTTGCGCAGGGAGCGCATTGCGAGGTTACCGTGACCAATTTCACGACGTGCAGGAGCGCGGTTCGGTTTCACTTCACCGGTACTAAAACCGGGGAAGTTGTAATGAAGCAGGAATTTCGTTGAACTGTCTTTCATCGGAACATCGATCATCTGCTCATCCATTTTATTTCCAAGGGTTACCGAAGTCAACGATTGAGTTTCTCCACGTGTGAAAATGGAAGAACCGTGTGTGGATGGGAGGTAATCCACTTCCGACCAGATCGGACGGATGGTTGTGCTGTTGCGGCCATCGAGGCGAACACCTTCATCGAGAATGCAGTTTCGCATCGCGTCACTTTCCACTTCGAAGAAATAGCGATCCACCATGGCGGCTTTCGCAGTGCGTTCTTCTTCCGGAAGTGATGCCATGAATTCTTCGTGCAGTGCTGAAAATGCATCCGAGCGTTCGTGTTTATTCGGATTTGCAGAACGGGCAATGGCATAAGCTTTATCATAGCAGAACGAGTGAACCGTTTCCTTGAGGGCAGCGTCGTTTTCTTCGTGCGAATATTCGCGCTTGGATTTGTTGCCGCACATTTCGCGTAGTTCAGTCTGAACTTTGCACTGAATTTTGATGGCTTCGTGTCCGAATTTAATTGCATCCAGCATTTCCTGCTCTGATACTTCATTCATTTCGCCTTCCACCATTACGATACTGTCCATGGAGCCGGCAACCATCAGGTCAATATCGGCACGCTCAAGATCTTCAGTGTACGGGTTGATGCAGAATTTCCCGTCGACACGTGCAACACGCACCTCGGAAATCGGCCCATTGAATGGAATATCGGAAATTGAGATAGCGGCAGATGCGGCAAGTCCTGCCAAGGCATCCGGTTGAACTTTCGGGTCTCCGGAGAGCAGAGTCACCATTACCTGAGTATCGGAATGATAATCTTCCGGAAACATCGGGCGAAGGGCACGGTCAACCAAACGGCTGATGAGAATTTCATATTCAGACATTCTGCTTTCACGCTTCAGGAAACCTCCCGGGAAGCGTCCGACCGCAGAAAACTTTTCTGTATAATCAACAGAAAGCGGAAGGAAGTCTGCACCTTCTTTTGCTTTGGGATTGGACACTACTGTCGCCAATAACATGGCATCTCCCATTCTGACGACTACTGATCCATCGGCTTGTTTCGCCAGTCGTCCGGTTTCAATGGTCACTTTACGGCCATCACCGAGATCAAATTCTTTAATAATTGCTTTGTTCGACATCGCTGCTTTGTTTCTAGGTTAAAAGCAAAAAAGGCAATCCCTTGAATTGCCTTTCATGTTTATTGTAATTGAAAATTATTTACGGATATTGAGGTCAGCCAGAATTTTGCGGTAACGCTCGATATCTTTCTTTTGAAGATAATCCAGCAGGCTACGGCGCTTTCCGACCAGGTTAATCAACGCACGCTGCGTCGAAAAATCTTTCTTAGCCACCTGAAGGTGTTGTGTCATGAAGGAAATACGCTCGGTAAATAAGGCAATCTGAGCCTCTGTAGATCCTGTATTCTTTTCTGAACCTCCGAATTTTTTAAAAATTGAGGTTTTTGCTTCACTGTTCAGCTTCATTTCGTTAATTGCTTTGTTCGTTTTTTAGGATTGCAAATGTAGTCTTTTACAACAACATAGCAAGCAATTCTTGCTTAATTTTTTAATAATTTAAGGACCAGTGCAAGCCGGGTTTTCAACTCGCGCCGGTCCACGATGAAGTCCAGAAAACCATGTTCTAATACAAATTCTGCAGTTTGGAAGCCTTTTGGGAGGTCTTTTCCGATCGTTTCTTTTACTACCCTCGGACCGGCAAATCCGATGAGGGCTCCGGGTTCGGAAATGTTGAGATCGCCGAGCATTGCATAGGAAGCGGTTACACCCCCGGTAGTCGGATCGGTCAGCAATGAGATGTAGGGAAGTCCCGCATCTGCCAGCAGTGTAAGTTTCGCAGAAGTTTTAGCCATCTGCATCAGGGAATAAGCAGCTTCCATCATCCGCGCACCACCGGATTTTGAAATGAGCAGGAAGGGAAGTTTGTGAACCAGACAGTAATCGATTGCCCGGGAAATTTTTTCACCGACAACAGAACCCATTGAACCGCCGATAAAAGTAAAATCCATACAAGCGATTACCAATTGCTCACCATCCATAGTTCCGGCAGCTGTCCGTATTGCATCGGTGAGACCGCTTTTTTTCTGGGACTCAACAATGCGATCCGTGTACTTTTTAGTGTCGGTGAATTCCAGGGGATCGTCAGAGCTTAAATTCGGATTCAATTCGGTGAACTGATTGTTATCAAAGAGAATTTCAAAATAGTGCTCCGAACCAATCCTGTCATGGTACCCGCATTGTTCACATACATAATTTTTTTGTGCATGCTCCTTAGAAGGAACAATGTGTTTGCAAGAAGGACATTTGTGCCACAACCCTTCCGGTGTTTCCTTCTTTTCGGTTGTTGTGGTTGTGATGCCTTCTTTGATACGTTTGAACCAGGACATTTGAATTGCGAATAGGTAATGGATGGGTAAAATAATAATTTGCTGGCAGGGACGAGGAGCCGGGGCATTATCTCCCTCCGTTCATCAGGCAATTGTAATTTCAGAAGCGAGGTAGACATCCTGGATTGTATTCAGGAGCTCAACGCCGTCCTGCATCGGTTTCTGGAACGCTTTCCTTCCGGAGATCAGTCCCTGGCCGCCGGCACGTTTGTTAATCACAGCTGTGGTTACTGCTTCACTCATATCACTGGCTCCTTTTGATTCTCCACCGCTGTTGATCAATCCTGCGCGACCCATGTAACAATTGATTACCTGGTACCGGCACAAATCAATCGGGTGATCCGTGCTGAGTTCCGAATATACTTTCGGGTGGGTTTTGCCAAAATTGAGAGCGGTATATCCACCGTTATTAGTCGGTAATTTTTGTTTGATAATGTCTGCCTGGATGGTAACTCCGAGATGATTGGCTTGTGCAGTGAGGTCGGCAGCTGTATGGTAATCTTTACCGTCTTTTTTAAATCCGCTATTTCGGAGGTAGCACCAAAGAATTGTTGCCATTCCAAGTTCGTGGGCAATTTCAAATGCCTGACTGACTTCCTGGATCTGACGGGCAGATTCATCCGAACCGAAATAGATAGTTGCTCCTACTGCGGCGGCACCCATGTTCCAGGCTTCCTGGATGGACCCGAACATGATCTGGTCGTATTTGTTCGGATACGAAAGGAATTCATTGTGATTGATTTTTACAATGAATGGAATTTTATGTGCATATTTTCTGGATACAGATGCAAGCACGCCGTAAGTTGATGCAACGGCATTGCAGCCGCCTTCAACAGCAAGCTTTACGATATTTTCCGGATCGAAATAGATTGGATTGGGAGCGAAGGAGGCACCGGCAGAATGCTCAATTCCCTGGTCAACCGGGAGAATAGACATATACCCGGTACCCGATAAACGGCCATGATTGTATAGTTGATGAAGGCTGCGGAGAACCTGGTTGGATCTGTTGGAAGAGGAAAAAACCCTGTCAGTAAAATCCGGACCCGGTAGATGGAGGTTTTCTTTTTTGATAGTTTTGCATTCATGCTTTAACAACCCGTCGGCACTGGTTCCCAGTAACTGAACAATTTTTGAATAGGACATAATCGTGAACTTTTTTTCGGAAGGACAAAGCTAACAGAGAATTTTGAAAATCGAAACCGGTAAACGGGCAGAAGGAACAAGGTTGTCAACCGCAGGAAGTTAAGGACTATGCAAAAGCCAATTTTGGGTGGTGTTCGCCGGGCTTTTTTGCATTCCATGGCAGGAGGAAGGAAGAAGAATTAACTAAGTATCTGAAGACGAATAACAAAGTATTGTAAAAAAGATGAGGCATTGAAAATTGTGAACTGAAATAGAGCCTAAAACTAACAGCGCCCGCAAGGGTATGCAAATTGATATTCAGTCTTGACTTTTCTTAACATAAGTATTCATAATTGAATCATGTAGGAACATGCATTTTTACACCATTCATTTCACTCCTAACATACTACCAATGAAAAAAATCATGTTTTGGATGACTGCAATCAGCCTGGGTGCCGGTTCTGTCATCGCTCAGACTCCCGCTTCAAAAGAAGCCCCAAAACCTGCCGTTCAGAATGTTCAACCGGCAGCGCAAGTTAAAAAAGGTGATGTAAAATTAATTTCA
>DAORHY010000116.1:0-10152 GCA_035438225.1 Bacteroidia bacterium | reverse complement strand
CCAACAATTACGATAATGCCACAAATAGAGAACAACAAAGCCATGAGTACTCTCCGCTGATATTTTTTGCGGATAACATAGGCTCCGTATTCTTTGTTGCGTTTCGCAAATACCAGCTCCACCCGTTCAGGGTTCACTGCATTGTCCCATCCAAGAATTCCCATTCTTTACAGAATTATTTGGTGTTGGTGATTAACTCTCTTTCCGAATCCGATAAATCCACAATTGCATATCTCCCAACATTGCATATCAGCATTTCGTCAAGAATATCTACCAGGTTCTTATACTTCGCTTTTTCATCGGGTTTGATCAGCACGATCACCCCTGACTTATCTGCTTTTACTGCTGCTTTGTGTTTTTTTATCTCGTCTTCCTTGTCTGGTATAAGACCACGTTTCACGGAATCTTCAACCATTTTCACTTTGTCCACAACCAGTTTGTTTCTTTCCAATAAAATCGTTCTTATGCTCGCCGGGCCAGATTGTGAAAAATCCGCAATGTTTGTCACCGGGGGTTGAGTAGGATCATCTATTCCTACATACCAGATAATTCTGTCGTTTTCGGTGAGCAGGATAGAAACCGTCTGTGATGCCGGCACCTTCGTTCTTTCAGCGTCCTCTACCTTCTCTTTTACCGGCATGGTAATGTCCATGGTTTTGGGCTTGCTGAAAGTCGTTGTCAAAATGAAAAACGTCAGCAGCAGAAATGCAAGATCCACCATCGGCGTCATGTCGATGTGTGTGGACGATTTCTTGGCCCGGATCTTTTTGTGTTTGCCCTTTTCCTGGCCGCCTTCCTGCTGTTGAACTTCTGACATTTTTTATCTGTCCGTTTATTTTGCTTCACGTTTCATGTGAAACAAAGAGTTGATCGAAATTATTTTTTTTCAGGCGCCGGTTCTCCGGCGCTTTCCAGGTTCGTGATAAGCGCAAAACGATTTGCTTTATTGTCCTGAAGGGTTGTAATTACGCGTTTGATGGTTGGAATGTCTGCGTCCTTATCTCCTTTAATGGCAATACTGTGGCGCGGAGCAACTGTCCGGGCAGCATTGATCCAGAAGGTAAGCTCGTTATTGGTTGAGTCACTGGGAATTCCCGGCGACACATCGTTCATTGATTTTCTTTTTGCCTCATCTGCACCCAGGTATTCTTTCAGCATATTGCTCGGCATTCCGACAGAAGAAAGTACCGAAAATCTTTTTCTTTCCTTCTCATCAAATGTCAGGCTAAAGCGGGAAGCGAGTTTGTCAAGAATGTCCATCCGGGTCTGTTGACCTTCAATATTGAAAAACACCCGGCCTTTTCCATCCACTGTAAGCAGGATCACACCCTTGTCGGGCAACGGAATTTCGCTGATAGAAGATGGTTGGTCCACAACCACCGGCTCGTCGGGGCGAAATTTTGTGGTGAGCATAAAAAATGTCACCAGCAGAAAAGCCAGGTCGACCATTGGGGTCATATCCAGCGAAGGGGACTTTTTGGGAACTTTGATCTTCGGCATTACCTGAAATTACAATCTAGAGTCAGAAACTTACGAATTCCATAAAGGGATCACCAAAAATCTTAGTTTTCTTGATAACGGGCTGCGAAAGACTGAACGATGCTGTAACCAGCTTCATCAATACCATAAGTAATACTGTCGATCTTGCTTGTAAAAAAGTTGTACATGATAATTGCGAGCGCCGAAGTACCAATACCAAGAGCCGTGTTATTCAGCGCCTCTGATATTCCAGTAGAAAGGGCAACGGCATCCGGAGCACCGGAAGTAGCGATCGCAGAGAAGGCCCGGATCATTCCCATTACTGTACCCAGAAGGCCAAAAAGAGTGGCGATGGAAGCAATGGTAGAAATAATTACAAGATTTTTTGAAAGCATGGGAAGCTCAAGGGTTGTCGCTTCTTCCAGTTCCTTCTGGATTCCTAAAAGTTTTCGCTCTTTATCAAGGTTTTTATCTGACTGCATTTGTCTGTAACTATTCAGACCAGCATTTACAACATTCGCGATTGATCCGCGTTGTTTTGCGCACTCCGCTTTAGCTCCGTCAATATTGCCGTCTGCCATGAGGTTCCGGATTCTTTGAATAAACGCTTCAATATTTCCTTTGCCTTTTGATTTTCCAATGGTGATGAATCGTTCTATAGAAAACACTACCGTTGTGATAAACGTTCCCATCAGCACCGGCACCATCCATCCTCCCTTATACATCGTTGCCATGATATTATTTGGAAGGGGGTTCTTGTTAATGTCTCCATCTTCGAATCCGGACGGGTCGCCCATGATAAATTTCCAGATCAAGAAACCGATAAAAATTGCAATCGGAATGACGGACGCTGCAAGAATCGGCTGAATGTTTCCTCCTTTGGATGACGAGTTGCTCATGAGTGTACTGATTTGTTTGTGTTTTTTGTAGGAATGTGAATGAGGCAATTAAACGTGACCGAAACGATAAAATTCTCGGATTTACTACTTTTTGGGACGACAATATTAGGAAATTCCCGTTAAATCCAAAATTGCTGATGGGTTTTAAAGCGTATTTAACCCAAGGATGACAAATGTGGCACAATAACCCTTTTTCTGAACGGCCGGCCGGCTTTTTTTCATGAAAAAACGTTTCGGCATTTCTGATTATCCCTTTGCCTTATTCTAATTTTACTCACAGGGAATAGGCGGGCGACGACTGAAACGAGTAACGGTATCGTTTCTTGTAAATGGTGAATTATATCAGTCCGGCAAGGATGCCCGGCGCTATGCCGAGCAGAAGGGCCGCAAGCGAGGTTGCGATAAGGATCATCCTAAAGACAGGACCGACACGAACATCTTGCCCCTCTTCCTCCGTTTTGAAAACCGATATGATTACGCGGAAATAATATAACACGCCTATCAACGATCCGATTATCGCCAACAATACAAGTCCAATATAACCATTCTGGGCGGCGGCCGAAAAAACATAATATTTCGCAAAAAACCCTGCGGTCGGCGGAATTCCTGCCAGCGAAAACATAGCGATAACAGTAACAGCAGCAAGGAATGGGCTTCTTTTAGCAAGACCATTGAATGACTTGATTTCATCATTGCCGGTTTGGTGACTGATTAACAATAGGATGGCAAAGGCCGTGATGGAAGACACAGAATATGCTGTCGTATAGAACAGCAAAGAAGATGCAGCTGAATCATTCATGGCAAGCAAGGCCATCAACATGTACCCGGCATGCGCGATGCTGGAATACGCCAGCATTCGCTTAAAATTGGTTTGGTATACTGCGGTAATGTTTCCAAGAAGAATTGTCAGGCCGGAAATAATCATCAGGGTGGGCGCCCAAATGGAAGGAGACGCACTGAACGTGTGAAGAAATAGCCGGAAAAATGCAGCAAAGGCTGCTGTTTTTACAGCTGTCGACATAAACGCAGTGATAACAGTCGGGGAGCCCTGATAAACATCCGGTGCCCAAAAATGAAACGGCGCGGCTGACACTTTAAAGGATAGTGCAATCATCATCATGAGCACGCCTGCGAGCATCATGACCGCGTTTTGTCCGGCACTTTGGGCAAGATGGGAAGAAATGGCTTCCAGATTGAAAGATCCTGTAACGCCATAAATGAGGGCTATTCCAAAGAGAAGAAAACCTGTTGCGAATGAGCCCATCAGAAAATACTTCAATGCAGCTTCGTTTGAGGCGAGATTTGTTTTATTACTTCCTGCAAGAATATAAAGTGAAATGGAAAGAATTTCAATCCCCAGGAAAAGCATAATCATATTGGCAAATGTGACCATCACCATCGCTCCGATAAGAGAAAAAATAATGAGTGCGAAATGATCCGCTTCGCTGGAGGGTTCGGTAAAAAAATCCGGTGACATGAGGCACCAGATAAACGTAATGGCAATGAGGAGACCGGTAAAGGCAACGCTGAAGTTGTCAATCACCATCATCTCGTTGAACAGGTGTCCTCCTTTGTTCCAGTCAAAAATATTGGTAACAAAGGCAACCGCGAGCCCTGCCAATACGATGGGATGCAATACTTTTCTGAATCCGAAGATTTCAGAGAAAAGGGTAACCAAACCAAGTGCCGTTATAACGATCAGGGTTGTCAATGTCTTCGGCTTTTAATTTGACAGAAGTGAGATTCCGTGTGACATGTGGATCACATCGCGTAATGCTTTAATAGAAGGCTCTGCAATCCCAAGAAAATAACCGGGATATACACCGATCCAGAAAATCATCAGGACCAGTGGAATCAGCACCCATTTTTCAGTCGGGGTGAGATCGGCAAATTTTTCAGTAAGCTTATTGGGTTTGCCGAGAGCAATTTTTTGATAGGCGGAGAGCATGTACACAGCGCCCAGAATGATGGTGAGGCCGGAAACCGCAGCCATCCAGGTGCTGTATTGGAATATTCCGTTTATCAGGAGAAACTCACCGACGAAACCGTTGGTGAGCGGCAAGGCAATACTTGCAAGCAGTACGATAAGGAAAAAAGTGGAAAAGGCCGGAGCTGATAATCGTATGCCCCCCAGATCCGCAAGATCCCTTGTCTTCAATCTTTCCATCAGAATCTCGGCAATAAAGAATAGTCCAACTACATTAATTCCATGACTCAGCATTTGGATCATGCCGCCCTCAATGCCCTGGAGGGTAAGACTGAAAATCCCGGCAGAAATTAGTCCAACGTGTGCTATGGAGGAATAAGCAATCAGGCGCTTGAAGTCTTTTTGTACCAAGGCAATACAAGAAGCATAAACAACTCCTGTGACGGATAAAATCATGGCAAGGTTGCCCCACTCATGGACTCCGGCAGGCACTACTGGCAGGAGCCAACGGAGTGCGCCATACACACCCATTTTCAACATAATTCCGGAGAGCAGCATTGTTCCGGGTGTCGGGGAGTCGGTATACGTATCCGGCTGCCATGTATGAAATGGAAAGACCGGCATTTTAATCGCAAATGCAAGGAAGAATGCCCAGAAAATCCAACCCTGTTCCGTTGCGCTGAGGTTTAAGTCATAAAATGCGCGAATATCAAAGCTGTGCGGAGCCGGTGTTTTCATCCAGAGCCAAATCAATGCCGCAAGCATTAACAGGCTTCCGAATAATGTATAGATGAAAAACTTCAGCGTGATCCGCACCCGATCTTTTCCTCCCCACATCAGGCATATCAGGTAAATCGGGATGAGGGCAAGTTCCCAGAAAACATAAAACAGGAATCCGTCGAGCGCTGAAAATACGCCCACCAATGCCATTTGCATTGTCAAAATCAACGAATAAAAAAGTGCGGGGTTCTTGTAATTGTGCCTGAAAGAGGAGAGAATAATGACGGGAACTAAAAATGTAGTGAGAAGAACAAGCAGGAGGCTGATACCATCCAATCCCGCCTTATAACTAATTCCAAGTGATGTTACCCAACCGAATTCCACGAGATATTGTGTTCCACCGGCGGGATTAAAGCCGATCGTCATGAATATGGAAAGCCCAAATTCAAGGATGGCTGCGGCCAGGGCAATGCGCTTTGCGTTCGCACCCGACATCAATGCTGCGAATGCGGCTAACAGCGGAAAGAAAATTAATATACTCAGCATACGCTGCAGATAAAATTAATCTTCACGCAACCTGTTTCACGTGAAGCGAAATATTCAGAACACCAGGTTATACAGCAGAATCGCGATGATCCCGAAAACCATGGCGAAAATGTAAAACCCGACATTTCCTGTTTGTACAAACCGGAGTGTCCGACCCGCCAACACAACACTTTTATTTACACCATTTACGACACCGTCAACAAGCGTGTTGTCAACGATCTTCCAGAAGAAGTTGCCGATACCGTAAAGCGGTTTAACAATTATTGTGTTGTAGATTTCGTCGACATAATATTTATGGTAAAGAACCCTGAAGGCCGGCTTAAACTCTGACTCTTCCGTTGCCGGAATTTTCCTGCTGATTACATAATTCCGGTATGCCCAATAAATAATCAGCGCAAGGGTGAGAATGGAAACGATGATCAGCGTCCATTCAAAATTGTGTGATGTTTCAGACTGAAGCATGCTTGCCGGAGAAGACAGTGCAGAATCTAAGAACCCTCCGAACAGGTGGTGTTCCGAGAATACAGACGGCAAACCAATGAACCCTCCAACAGTGGAAAGTATAGCCAGGACCACCAGAGGAATCGTCATGGACGGAGGTGATTCATGAAGATGATGTCCCTGATCGTGTGTCCCCCGAAAGGATCCATAGAACGTGAGGAAAAATAAACGAAACATGTAAATCGCCGTCAAAACCGATGTCACGGCAAGAAAGAAAAAGAGCACAGGGCTCTGAACCCAAACCTTGGCAAGAATCTCGTCTTTGGAAAAGAATCCCGCAAAAGGAGGAACTCCACTGATGGCAAACGTACCGATCGCAAATACGGCAAATGTTACCGGTAGTTTTTTACGCAAGCCTCCCATTCTGCGTACGTCTTGCTCCCCGCTCATTGCATGAATAACACTTCCTGCAGCAAGGAAGAGCAGGGCCTTGAAAAATGCATGTGTGGTTACGTGGAACAATGCTGTTGAATATGCGCCGACTCCAAGAGCGACAAACATGTAGCCGAGCTGGCTCACAGTCGAGTATGCGAGAACCTTTTTAATATCTGTTTGTGCCAATGCAATTGTTGCGGCAAACAAGGCTGTGGCCATTCCGGTAATTGTGACGACTTCCAGGGTAAAAGGAGAAATGGAATACAGGATATTTGATCGCACCACCATATAAATACCTGCCGTAACCATAGTAGCAGCATGAATCAAAGCAGAAACCGGAGTTGGGCCGGCCATTGCGTCCGGCAGCCACGTGTAAAGCGGTATTTGTGCGCTTTTCCCCATTGCGCCAATAAAAAGCAGGAGAGTTATAGCAGTGATTATGGGTTGATTGTCCGGCAGTGATTTGGCGGCGGAGAAAACCTCATTAAACGAAACGGAGCCAAACGTGACGTAGATAAGTATAATGCCGAGCAGGAACCCAAGGTCACCAATCCTGTTCATAATGAAAGCCTTGTTTGCGGCTTTATTGTATTCAGTATTCTTAAACCAGAAACCGATCAAAAGATAGGAGCAAAGCCCTACCCCTTCCCAACCGGCGAAGAGTACAATATAATTTGATCCGAGGACCAGGAGCAACATAAAAAAAACAAAGAGATTGAGGTATGAAAAGTATCGCGAAAATCCTTCATCGTCCTTCATATAGCCAATTGAATACACGTGGATCAAAAATCCAACGCCGGTGACGATTAGCAACATTGTGATCGAAACCTGATCTATAAGGAAAGAAAACGGAATAGAAAGGCTTCCGGATTGTATCCAGTCAAAAACGAAGATTGTTTCCGGGGCTGGTGGCGCCTGAAAAAAAATTCCGGCAGAGAGCAGGAAGGAGGCAAGCACCGTTAACGATGCTAAAATTCCGGTGAGGGATTTTGGAAGTATTTTTTGTCCCAGGCTGATCACCAGGAAGCCGATGAGTGGAAAAACAGGTATCAGCCAGGCCAATTGCGTCATACGTACTCAAAATTGTTGGGCAAAAGTAGTACTAAAATGGAATTAGGCAACGTGAGGTATGTCATACAACAACCGCCCATGATCCCGCCGGTTCGTCTTTATAGTATTTGATTCCCTTAAAAAACCAACCCCTGTTTGCCGGAACAGGGGTCGTTTGAGTTGGGATGGTCAATTTCAGACAGTCCGGGACAATAATCAACGATTTTTCAAAACGGACGATTTATCGGATTTCTCCTTTCCGGCCTTCTCAAAAACCTTTTTTCTTTTGGTTGCCTTGTCCTGCAGGCTCACCTTTTCTGTAGCATAAACTGCATATCCATCATCCCGGTATTCGGACATAAAAACATCTAAATCAATGTTGTGCTCTTCTGCCAGACGTTCAATTCGCTTGAAATACTCATTCAAATCTCTCAGGTCTTTCTGTTGTTCCTTACTCAATGGCATAACCAGGATAATTATTGGCGTTAATGACAAATTTAACCTTAAATGAACGGGCAAAGTTTCAAGGTAAAGTCGTCTTACAAACCGGTTATGAACTCAACTTGTTAATAACACCTAATGCTTTGTCCTTAAATATCAATTAATAGCATGGAATAAATAGAATTATTCTCAAACTGTTGATATCGTTATTAACATGTATCCAATGTCAGATTTGATATTGTTTTGAAATAGTAAGTTGGGGCGAAACCCTCATGATTTGGAAAAAATTGGATAGAAAAAAAGTGACCGGAGGGTTCCGTTTGGCCGGCCTAGCAACCGCTTCTACGAATCTGGCAATAAATCAAATCATCGCTTTGCCCGTCATTATCAAAATCGAGTTGTGATCGAAACTCGGCAAAATTCTTTTCTATTGTTGTTTCATATTATAGTGTCCGGGTCTCCGGAAACTCCTCTTTTAAAATGAGGGTTTTTCCTTGTGCAGACCACTTTCCAGAGCTTTTAATGACAAGTTTTTTGTTAGCATCACGGTATTCCGATAAATACGTCCCGTCCTCACGAAAAACGGATTGTACATTTACTTTGCCGGAAAAACCGGTAGAAGAATGTGGTAAAACTTCCATTGTACCATCAAGGCCGGAGTTATTAATGCTTTTCATGGCAACCAATACATAGTTCGTGTCCCAGCGACCGATGATTGATGTTTTAAGATCCAGTGCGGGTGATATTGTTTGGTTTCCTTCAGGAACCGAGCCGCTTTGGCATGAAAGAAGAGCGATGAATAGGCCGAATATAATGATGGTATTTTTCATTTTGGACAACTAATGATGCTTCAATTCTAATTTATATGTTCATTCGTGAAAATTAATATCCGTTTATCAAGATTGTTCCATTCACCTGAGCTCTTTTAACGCCGGTTGCCGCATCAAAAAACTTTCCGGAGAAGGTCGCATTCAGACTCCTTTGTTCTTCGCTAATATCCGTAATGTTCACCATGGCGTCATCGCCGATGTCTTCCAGGGTATAAACAACTTTATCCACAGGAGCATTTGAACCATAAATTTCCAGTTGAAATTTCTCACCGGGCCTCGGGTCGCCATCTTTATCCAGTTTCAGTTTGTGTGCACCAATTGTGGCCGGAACTTCGATTTCGAGGCGGAGTGTTTGCTCTCCCAACGGAGCAGAAAGGACGATTCGAATTGTTTTTCGAATTTCTTCATTAAATTGAATACAAGTGCCGGAATCCACACAAGCCAGTTCTGCTTTTTGTTCGACGGGAAAATCTTCACCTTTGAGAAATATTGTGCCGGAGGGTGCGGAGGACACGCCGTATACGACAGCCGGATAAAACAGAATAATAAGAAACAAGGGGAATAATTTCATTGAGGGTTGTATAAAATTCAACTTGTTTTTAATTATTGGTTTATTGTCGGCGTATTGTTGTGCCTGAACCGTCTTATTAATTGCCAAGGGAAAGCTCCAGACCAATATTGATCCGTGGCAGCTCCGGGAAATTAAATCGCGGACGAAAGACATCTGTAAACCGATAAGTGCCATAGAGCGCAATACGGTTTGTGCCTATTCTTATGTCCCCGTATGCATTTAAGTCGGTATAGTACGGTTGATTTTTTGCTTCAGCTTTCACATAGCTTCCGTCGGGCAAATCGTTTTTCGTAATATTCTTAACCACATAACACCATTCTGCGGTAACACCTATATCCATATATTTTCCAATGATGTTTCCTCTTCCTGGGTCGAAATTGAACCGGTTAAAAAGACCAATACGCAGGGATGAAAAGTCAATCCTTTCGGTTTTATTCAGTATATTATTGGGAACAATTTTCCCGGAGTCCTGCCGGAGTTTAAAAACCTGGTAGTTTAGCTGGATGTCCCAACCGGCAGAATAAACACTTCCTGCTTTGTACTTCTTTCTCATTCCAAGTGCCATATCAACCGAACTTCCGTATTTAATGCGCGCACCTGTTGCATCGGATCCTGCAACCCAACCAAATTTTAAAAATGGAAAAATATAACTGTGCAGATTCGGTCCGTGTTTTGACGCCAAAGAGTCGGTTGAACGGTCTACGTGCAGCAACACTGTTTGCGCGTCCGTATACCGTGCTGTTCCGAATATCAAAGCGATAAACAATATGCCCGCCCTGCGACAATATGCGTTATTTCTGTGGTAGTTCATCG
>DAORHY010000115.1:0-10153 GCA_035438225.1 Bacteroidia bacterium | reverse complement strand
GTCACATACCCCATCTCCGATCCGAATCTCCATTCAATGATTTTAAATGCCACGTTGTATTCCCCTGCCTGAACGGGAGCATTCCAGGTAAGATCGCCGGTAACAGGATCCATGGAAAAAGAAACGCTTGCTGCGGGAAAGGTATATCCCGGAATCGGATCGCCGTTGGCGCCCCTGCACACTGTAAGTTCATAGGAAAGACTATCACCGTCAGGATCGAATGCTCCGGGATTGTGAATAAATATCCTGTTCAGGCAACCCTGGTCAATGGGTGGATACGTAAGGATCGGAGAACTGTTTATTCCTTTGAAAGGATTAATGATCAGTTCCGTTTCCACATAAAAGGGAACTTCGACTGAATTTGGGATGTTGATGACATCGGAATTGCGGTTGGGATCTTCGAAGTGAATGAGGAATGTTCCGTTGCCACTGTATGTATGAACGCCTTCATAAACATTTTTCGAAATGTCATTTCCCAAATCAATTTTTTGAAGCCTCACAAAAACTGCACGTGGAGAACCATCGCCCCAATAGACAGAATCGAGAGTGGGCCGGTCGGCGGCGGAACTACTGGTTTTGGTGTAGGTGATAATTGTCGCTTTGTACTCCAGTGAACCGTTGGTGCCGACATATTGCACCCAGATTTCTCCTGCCCTGTTGTGTGTTGCATAAACACCCGTGCTGATCAGCATGAATACAATGACAGTGAGAAAAGAACGCAGCTGGGTCATATCAGGAAAGAAATTAATAGGTGATCACTTGTTGTTCCATCATTTCCGGAAGTTCACGGTATTCGTATTGTTGCGTACGTAACTGGGGAATAAACCCTGCTTCCCGTATCGCATCCTGGATACCTTTTGAAGTAAACCGATGAGGTGCCCCGGCAACGGAAACAACATTTTCCTCAATCATAATGGAACCAAAATCATTTGCGCCACCGTGCAGGCACAACTGGGCGATTTCTTTTCCCACAGTGAGCCAGCTAGCCTGGATATTTTTAAAATTCGGCAACATGATCCGGCACAATGCCAGCATGCGAATGTATTCTTCTCCGGTGACCTGGTTCCGAATGCCTTTGACTCTACGCAATAATGTTCCCTCATCCTGGAACGGCCAGGGAATAAAAGCAATGAACCCTTTGGCATCCGCAGGTTTTTCATTCTGAACTTGACGTAGCCACACGAGGTGTTCGAAACGTTCTTCAATTGTTTCGATATGACCGAACATCATCGTCGCCGAAGTAGTGAGTTTGAGTTTGTGAGCAGCCCGCATGACATCCAGCCATTCCCGGCCGCTGCATTTCCCCTTGCTGATGAGCCGTCGCACACGGTCATTGAGTATCTCTGCTCCGGCTCCCGGCAATGAATCGAGGCCGGCATCCATGAGCGCTTTCAGAACTTCAGTATGTGTGGAGCGTTCAAGCTTGGTGATGTGAGCAATTTCAGGCGGCCCCAGCGAATGCAATTTCAGGCTCGGATACAGGCTTTTCAGTTGTCTGAACAAATCAACATAAAATTTTAATCCAAGATCCGGATGATGTCCTCCCTGCAGTAACAACTGCTCACCACCGTAGCGGAACGTCTCTTCGATTTTTTGCTTGTATTGATCTATCGTCGTGATGTAAGACTCTGTATGGCCGGGGATCCTGTAGAAGTTACAAAACTTACAGTTGGCGATACAAACATTGGTAGTATTGACATTCCTGTCGATGATCCAGGTAACCCTATTATCAGGATGATTTTTTTTTCGGATCTCATTGGCGACATCCATCAACTCGGCTGTCGGGGCGTGTTCAAAGAGATACTGGCCTTCCTTCGCGTTAAGGAATTCTGACTTGAGTGCCCGTTGAAGCAATGTTTCTGCGTTCATAAAAAAGGACGGAAACGGGAAATAAAACAAATAGAATCAGGCATTTTCAATATGCCATGCCTGCCAAAAATATTTTAACTAATTTCCGCCCTTCAAAAATACAACATAAAATGCAGACTACCATCCTGACTACCTCTTCTGTCCGCGCCGGCGATTCATTGATTTTACTTCTTGATGACAAAGGAATTTTGCCTGCAGGAATTTTTTCGAAGGAAGAAGCCGATTTTGTTAAAAAAGAGCTGAAAGCCGAACGTAAAACCATAATTGTCAACCAGTACAAGCGCTTAGTCATTGTTTTTCAGCCGGATTATAAGAAAGAAGATACACGTTTACACGAAGCCTGCCGCAAGGCCGGAGACAGTTTCCTGGGAAGCATCAACAAACATAAATTGAGTCGTATTGTGATTCAAGACCTTGCTGGAAACGCGGCAACTACGCTTGCGGTTGCAGAAGGAATGGCTCTGGGCAATTACCAGTTTCTAAAATACCGGAAAGACAAGAAAAAAGAGCAAAATTCTCTGCATGAAATCGCGATTAAAAGCAGAGCCGTACGTGAGCATCATGCACTGGAACTGCACCATATCGTGGATGCAGTTTGCAAGGCAAGAACGCTGGTGAACGAACCACTTTCCGGCCTTTCAGCGACGCAACTGGCAGGGGAATTTGTAAAACTTGGAAAAGAAGCAAAATTCAGGGTCCAGGTTCTTGGAAAATCAAGAATCAAAGCCCTGAAAATGGGCGGATTACTGGCTGTAAACAAAGGAAGTGTCACTCCCCCTACGTTTACGGTCATGGAATACAAGCCCCGCAACGCCAAAAATAAAAAGCCCTTTGTTCTCATTGGTAAAGGTGTCGTGTACGATACAGGTGGATTAAGTCTGAAACCTACTCCCAACTCCATGGATTACATGAAGAGTGATATGGCCGGGGCAGCTGCGGTTGGTTGTGCACTTTACGCAATTGCAAAATCAAAATTACCTGTTCATGTGATCGCATTGGTTCCTGCCACTGACAACAGACCTGGTGGGGAAGCATACACACCCGGTGACGTAGTGACCATGATGAGTGGCCATACTGTTGAAGTACTGAATACAGATGCTGAAGGCAGAATGATCCTCGCAGACGCGCTTCATTTTGCAAAAAAATACAAACCCGAACTGGTCATGGATTTCGCAACACTCACCGGTGCCGCGGCTGCAGCCGTTGGTCCGTATGGTATTGTTTGCATGGGTACAGCTGATGAAAAAATGCGTTCGAAATTACGCGACAGCGGAAATGCCGTGTACGAACGATTGGCTGAATTTCCATACTGGGATGAATACGATGATCTGATTCGCAGTGATATTGCCGATATGAAAAACATCGGCGGTCCGATTGCCGGAGCCATCACAGCCGGAAAATTCCTTCAGCGTTATACCGATTATCCCTGGATGCATTTTGATATCGCTGGTCCTTCCTTTGTTCACTCACCAAGCAGTTACAGGGGGAAGAACGGAACAGGAGTCGGGGTCAGGTTTTTGTATGAGTTTTTTAAAAACTTGTAGAGGGACGGGGGACAAGGGACGGAAACTGAAGAAGAATTCTAAGTTATTCGTCTTTAATTTATATCACTTGTCCTGCGCATATTGCTCCCCAATAATAAAAGAATGTTCCAAATATTACCACGAGCATAAACGTCCCTCGTCCCCAGTCCATCGTCACTTTCCAAAGAATGTTCTCAATATTACCACGAGCATAAACGTCCCTCGTCCCCAGTCCCTCGTCACTTTCCAAAGAATGTTCTCAATATTACCACGAGCTTAATCGTCCCCAGTCCCTCGTCCCTTGTCCCTTTCTTGAATAGAAAGTTCTCAATATTCATAACATCGGAAACGTCCCCCGACCCTCGCCCCTTCGTCCCCGTCAAATATTCTGCTAACTTTGCATACTCAAAACAAACCTATGAGTCATCCAGAACAAGAAGGACGAATTAAAGTCGGGATAACCTGTGGCGATGTGAACGGTATCGGCCTTGAGGTTGTCATGAAAACTTTTCTTGACAACCGAATGCACCAGGTTTGCACTCCGGTAATTTATGCGAGCAATAAACTGGTGTCCCTTCAACGAAAACTTCTCAACCTCACCGAATTTCAATACCAGACAGTAAAGAGCAGCAACGAAGTTATTTTACGAAAGACAAATGTTGTCAATTGCTGGGAAGATGAGATCGCCGTAGAATGGGGCAAACCCACGGAGGTGTCGGGAATGCATGCTTTCAAATCCCTGGAAGCGGCAACTCAGGACCTGAGAGATAAAAAAATTGATGTCCTTGTTACGGCACCAATTAATAAGCATACAATTCAGAATAAGGACTTCAATTTCCAGGGACACACAGAGTACCTCAGCGCGAAATTTAGTTCACCGGATTTCCTGATGTTTCTGGTGAGCGAAACATTGCGTGTCGCTGTTGTTTCTGGTCACATTCCTGTAAAAGAAGTGGCTTCACATTTGCCCATTGAAAAAATAGTGAAGAAACTCCAGCTGATGAATAAATCCCTGAAACGTGATTTCGGTTTTCGTAAACCAAGAATCGCCGTGTTGGGATTGAATCCGCATGCCGGAGACAATGGACTGATTGGTGTGGAAGAAAAAGATATCATTCAACCGGCTGTGAAAAAAGCGTTTGACGAAGGACTCTTCGTGTATGGCCCCTACTCTGCTGATGGATTTTTTGGTTCCGGTTCTTTCCGGAAATTTGACGCGGTGCTGGCAATGTATCACGACCAGGGACTGGTTCCGTTCAAGACGATCAGTTTTTCGACAGGAGTGAATTATACAGCCGGACTTCCGGTCATTCGTACTTCACCGGACCACGGAACAGCCTACGATATTGCCGGCAAAGGAACCGCGAATGAAGATTCACTCCGCGATGCGATTTATACCGCGATTGATATTCTGAAAAAACGTGAAGAGTACGATGAAGCCACAGCAAATCCGCTGGCATTTTCAAAACAAACACGTGACCAGTAAGACAGCAATTTATTTTTCCAAGAACACTTTAGTGTAAGCTGATCCTGCTTAGATAATTATTCTTTTCTCCGATAACCTGGATCAGATAAATACCTTTTGCTACTGTACTAACAGGTATTGAAATTTCATTGTGACCAACACGAAAGGATTGAATGATTTGTCCTGTTGAATTGATGATTCTTACTTCCAGCATCCGATCCGCTTTGTTTTGCATTTCAACTGTAAACTGATTCGAAGCAGGATTTGGATAAACGGAAAGATCAGAACGAACAGACACAGACGATGCGATACCCGTACTCGGGAATGTATTTGGCAATGGCAATGGATCTGCAGGAGTGCAACCCAGTTGTTCGTACAGGAAATTACTTACAAAACGCACTGTAGTATCCATGGAAGCAAGACTTCCCGCATAGGGCACATGATCCTGTCCGTAATAGGTATACATTACATTGTCCAAACCGATTGTATTCGCGTAATCGTTGATGGAATAACTGCCATCGACTACCATGATGGACCAGATATTCAACAGATACAACATTGCTGTAGCATAAGGAACAACATTGTCATTGGTACCGTGCATGCTACAAAGCGGCTCGTCGCCTGGATGCAGCCAGGTTTTGTTTCCCAATGCTCCGCATAAATTCACAACCGCATTGACTTGCGATGAATAACCGGGATTTCCGCTATTGCCTTCCATTCCACCCAAAACCGTTGTATCAATCTGCGCGGGTAATTCACTTACATCATCCAGATAGGCGAGATGCAATGCGGTAAACGCACCGGCGGAACTTCCTGCCGCGACAATAAAATTCGTATCCACCTTATAGACATTGCTTGTTGCCGCGTCTTTTCTCATGAAACGAATTGCTGCTTTCATGTCCTGTACCGCACGGTAAACAGCCTGCGTCGCACCGGTCTGGTTAGGAGGAATACTGATGCCTAACCGGTAATTAATCGATACACAAACATATCCCCGCTTCGCGAAATGATTGCACAGGCTGGTTACATCCGCATCATTTTTTGTTCCGCCCATAAAACTTCCACCGTGAGCCCAGACGATCAGGGGTCTCACAGATACCGTGTCAGAATCCGGTTCATAAATATCCATTGTCAGTGTGGTGGTTGCACCGGTATAATCCACATTGGAACCATAGGTGATATCGGATGTAAGTTTTACAGTGGAAAAAACTTCTGTGTCATATCTTGCGGATCCACAATATGTGAAGCGCTGTGCTGATGAGATCATACTGACAAATAATAACACGAGAGCCAGGAATGTAGATTTAAACATGTGAATTGGAATTTACAGGAAAGGTATTGAATATTCACTGAGTATCAAATCCACTTTCTAATAAATCCGGATATCTGAAACAAACCTAACAAAAAAGGCCGCCGGAAATAATTCCGGCGGCCTTTCCAAATAAATACTCTTGATTATTGAATAGTGATTTTCTCCATCACCTCTCCGCTATCAAATTTGATATTTATAAAATAGGCTCCTGCATCAAGGTTGTGTACATCAAGGATGAGTTTCATGTCATCCAGACGATCGAGTGAACGAACCAGGCGACCGGAAATATCATACATATTGATACTGCGAACCGGAGTCTTCGAAGCTGATGCATCAATCTGGATCATGTCTTTGGCCGGATTGGGATACACCTTCAAAGTACTTTGAATGAAGGATGACTTATCGATTCCTGTTGTCAGGTTCAATGAAACTGCTACACGATGATTCAGATAACCCATGATGGTATCAATGTACGCAAGGGCTTTATTGCGGCTCATGTCAGGATTGGTAGCAAGTGAATTGTACCAGATAGTATCGCAATGACCCTGAGTAAAACCAAGACCAAACATAGCGGTCATGTAAACCGTTGTTGAATCAAACCATTCCCACGGACCTGCCTGACCTGGTGCCGGACCCGGAGGGTCAGCCATTTCGAAGGGGAACAAACCATCGTAACCATCGTTAATCTGATTAGCACGTGTAGTGTAAGGATCTGTCCACGTATTGTTTTGGAAAGCGGAGTTGTTGCCCAATGAATCGGCAATACGCACCACACGCCAGCTTCCGCTGACATCCACAACAAAATCGCCGGTTGTTGGTACGATAACCGGACCGTCTTTATAAGGAGCAAAAGGATCATTCACAACGTGGAAAGCAACGATCGGAACATTCGGCCCGGCTTGCAGCCAGGAACTGTCGCCAAGCGCGCCACCCATATTGAATACAAAAGAAACGCTGTTGTCCACACCCGGAGTATTGTTCGCCAGATTATAACCTGGAGCTCCGCCATATCCATCAAAATCACCCCAGATACCCTGGTTGATATAGGATTGGCCGGCAGTAAATCCATACGTCGCATTTGTAGAGGCGGCAAGGAATTTAGGCAGGGAAATCTGGGAGGGATCATTCAGGCAAACATAGGCCATCGCAACGTATCCACCTGAACCGGAACCGCCAAGAATAAACTGGTTTTTGTCGATGTGATACGTGTTGGCATTATTGGCATCATTACGGAAATAACGAACACAGGCTTTTACGTCCTGCAATGCGCGGTAAACCGCCTGCAGCAATGTTCCTGTCCGGATATCCTGTCCCGTAGCACCGAGTGCAGCAGGGTTCCAGCCCAAACGGTAATCCATAGCGATGGCAGTATAACCACGACGTGCAAACTGACGGCACATTTCTGTGATGGTACTGTCGGTTTTAATACCTGTCGCTTGTCCGTTGTAGAAAATCGGAAGGAAACTGCCGGTATGGATCATGATCACTGTTGGGCGTGCACCCATCGTGTCACCAACAGGTTCGTACACATCGGCTTTCAGATCGATAGTATCTGCTGTTCCTGTCAGGAAGGAAATATTCTGTCCGTAGGTGATGTTGGGTGTAACATTTACCGACGTGAATATCTCACTGACAAATCGTTGGGCAAATAAATTCCCGGTAAATCCCGAGATGCCCATTACAAAAAGTAATGCGAGTAAGTGTTTTCTCATGGTGTTTTGATTTACAGCAAACTTAACAGAATTTTGTGTCAATTCAAATAATAGATTTACACAAATCTGCCAGCTGTGAATCAGAACTGAAAAAGATCATTTGGTCAACTCCACCAGTACAGAAAAATAAGCCATCCTCCCAACAACCGGCCCACCATACACTGTAAATTTCCTGTTATCCAGCAGGTTTGAACTACCGAGCTTGAGGGTGGTATGAATTTTAGGGATTTTGTAAGTGATCTGAGCATCCACAAGATCATACGTCGGCACAAAGCCCGTAAATTGAGGAGAGCCTTCAAAATTAAAACCTTTAATCCACTTGTAATTAATATTGAAGCCGGTATTCCGGATGTGAACCTTATTAAAAAGATACACATCCAGATCACGGGCACTAAAACCGATGTTGTATTTATGTTCCGGTGAATTAAAAGCTGGAATCAACGGATCTTCCGAACCTCCACGATCCAGCAAGTTATAAGAATAGTTTCCGTTCAGCGCAAAAAACTTTTTGAAGTAATAGGTCAGACCAACCGAAACTCCCCGAGTTGTAACCTGATCGTTTGAATTTGTCGCGACACGATAAATATTATTCACGTTAAATAAATTTACAGCCGGTACATAATCTACAGACGCTCCGATTTTATAACCGATGAATTTTTTATACCAGCTGTAATAAGCGACCATATCCGCGTAAAGATTTTTGAAAACAGTCGTGCGGTATCCGACTTCCACAGTTTTTACCTCTTCCGGCCGAATCGGGCTGACATTGAAATAAACCAATGTGTCACGATTCTGGTAGTTCATCGCATTCAACAAGCTTTCAATCGTTACCAATGAATCAAATCCGCTCAGGTTTCCCACCAGCAAAGCCCGGCCTACATTGTAATACAAATACTGATCGGCAAGCGTAGGGTTCCGGATTGCGGAAGAAATTGAAATCCTTACAATTTGTGTTGGATTAATCGAGTACACTCCGCTCAATGCAGGTGAAAAAAGATAGTTGAAGTTTTCATTTTTATCGAGGCGGGCCGAGAGATCAATTTTTAATTTATCATTGACAAACCGCTTCTGCAAACCCGCATAAAAACCGAACTCACGGTTCCTGATCTCATAGCCGCCGGTATCCCTGAAAATTGTGCCTCTGGAATCCGGACGGTATTCACGAAAATTTCCTCCAACAGTAATTTCCATGAATGTTGGAGTGAATTTATATTCAGCATGAAAATGATAGAGTGCAGATTTATCATAGAAGCGCGAGCCTCCGTCAGTATACAGGGTGGAAGTAATGGATTGAAAAGCGGAATCAAAAGCTGCAGTCCCCGGGATGAAACGAGGGTACTGGCCGGTGGTTGTGACCGTCTGGTCCGCATACCCCCGGGTTTCCTCATGAAACTTGATCAATGAATCAGGATAATGCTCAAACAACCAGGGATTGATTGCATTCACATAATCGGTATAGGTTGGATATTGGTTCGATGTCGGATAGCCCGGAAAACGCTTTATACTATTTACATAAGTAGTACTCCAGTGATTGCTGTATGCCTGCGCCCATTGTCCGTCACTTCGTGCAGCATTTTGCAGGAGCAGAGCTGTCAGGAAAGCATCGTACGATTTCCCGGCATTCTCATTCGTTGAATAGGCTCTGACGAAAAATTTTCCTTCCTGCCTGACTTCAAGGCGCTGTTGATAGAAATAAATATCTTTCAGACTGTAACGATTGTCACCCTGGTAAACCGTGGTTCCGTTTCCAAAATTTGAGGAAAGAATAATCTCGGTTTTTTCCGTTGCTTTATAATGCAGTGCCGCATTCAATTTCAGATTTTTTGTTCCATAATCTACAATGTCCTTTTCCGCATATCCCGTCCGGTACCAGATTCCCAGACCGGGGCGGCTTGTGGGAATCGCGGAAGCATCGTTCTGGCTATTGTATTCATCACCATAACGGTTCACCGCGTCATAACCGCCGGGATTATTTTCTTTGTTTTTTGACTGCGGTGTGGCGGAGAGATTATTGGCTTCCCAATCATTTGCCTGCATGTAAAAAGCATTCAGCTTATAGCCAAACTTGTCTTTCCCTGCTTTGTTTTTGAAGACCTGGGCCCAGCGAATAGCGGCTTGCAAGAGGCTGCGTTCCCCTGTTTTTAACTCCACTTCAAGTCCTGGTTTTACAAAAGGGCTTCTGGTTGTCATGCTAATCACCCCGTTAAATGCATTCGGGCCGTAATAGGCTGAACTTGCACCAGCCACCATGTCCACTTTTAGTACATCAAGT
>DAORHY010000114.1:0-10203 GCA_035438225.1 Bacteroidia bacterium | reverse complement strand
CCCAGTCAACGTTTTTCACAATCAATTTCAGTTGCAATTGATGTTGGCCCCGGTAATTTGGAAAGCCCTACCAGATTCCCATGAAAAACGGAGCACATAAAAATACTTAATGTAAACCCGATGAAATTATTAATTGGTATTTTGGTTCTTCTTATTACCTGAAATTACTCCGGCTTCCGGTAAGGAGCGGGCTATCTCCGGAAGCTGTTGCAAGCATACTGAACGAACGAATCACCCTGAAAAATCCACCCGTACGGGTAGTTGACAGCGGATCACCCGCACTGTATCTTTGAGGTAACAATTTCAATAAATCTTTTAACTATAAAAATCAAACACCATGTCATTCAAAGCAAAATTTACAGTAGACGGTAAAGATTACCGCGTATTTAATTGTTCTTATTCACTACAGCAAGATGTAGACAAAACCGGCCGCCCTTCTTCCGAAGTCCGCGGAGGCACCTTGCAACTTGAAGTTGAATCCACAGGCGATTCAGCATTGGCCGCCTGGATGATGGATGGCTACAAGCAAAAAGACGGCAAAATCACTTTCTACAAGCGCGACAGTGAACAAAAGATGAAAGAAGTTTCGTTCAAACAAGGATATATTGTTTCTTACACAGAATCCTTCTCCAACCATGGCGACAATCCGATGAGCGAGCATTTTGTGATCTCCGCAAAGGAAATCAAATCCGGAGATGCGGAACATAAAAATGAATGGCCCATCTGATCCGATGCCCGGTAAACAAACAGGCCGGCCGAATTCCCGGCCAGCCTGTTTGTTTGTTTCATTCATTTTCCTCTAAACTTTATTCTTTGTACATTTTTCATTCAATCACTCATGGCTGCACAGGACAACATCTCGTATTTTATTGCAACACTTCGTTCAAATGAATTTGAAGGTTTTCGTTCAGAACTATATATTCCTGCTGGTTGCTTCATTGAAAAAGGGAACGAACGAATTTCTGCCCAACAACTAAAAAGCGAATACACCGACAAGCTTAAAACACCCGGAAACAGCAAGGGAGAAATTCCGGGACTGGAAGCGCTCTGTAAAACTAATCCCACACGTAGCTGGAAGCCTATTGGCAAAAGCGGATTTACCGTCGCTGCAGGATTTGATGTTTCCCAGCACGGAATTAATGATCTGAAAAAATTCAAATTCTCCAAAAGTCTCGAAGATAAACTTCTCCCCTTCACAAGTAATTATTCCGGACCAGCACCTTCCCGCCGGCCGTCATTTACACTGAGTGAATTAAAAGAAATTGACTTTAAAGTTATTGCAGCAAAATTACCACGCCTTGTGGAACGATTCAACACGGCTTCAGATAAAATAAAATTCGATGGTCTGAATGTGCTTTTTCAGACTGTCTTGTATTCAATTTACCATCAATACCAAAATCATTTCTTCAACGATTCATACGAAGTAAATAAGGTTTGGAAAAAAGCCGTTGCAAATGACTGGTCCGGTGTGAAGGATCAACTGGAAAAGATCCGGACATACGCAACCCGAAGAAAAAAAGAAGCCGAAATGGTGGGAGAAGGCCTGAGTATTATCAATCAACCGGTTTCTCCCAAAGGCGATTTTGTTGTTTCTGCTAACCCTGCCGTTTGAACCCCCTCCTGACTAACGTTTTTCCTGTAAATTTAGGGCACTCAAAATATTTAATTCATCATCTGCCATGTTTCAATTCATTACTCCGCACAACAATGAATGGAACCGCAAATTCTGGTTTACCGGGGAAAATGGCAAAGGTTTTTTTATGCACTCCAAAAACGGACTTGCTTATTTTGCCTGGATTTTTCCGGAAAATGTAGTGCAGTTTTATACCTGTGAACAAGGAGTGTTTGAAAAATCATTCACGATACAAGCGGAAAGTCTGGAATACGAAATTGATCCGCAGGGAAACATACAATTCCACCGGTATCCAGCCGGCTGAAGGACCGGATAAACCTTCCCATTCAATGTACTATTAAGCAGCTCCACCTGGGACAAATTATTCCGGTCTCCAATTCCATTTTTTATTTTAAATTAGCAGATCATTGTCAGGTCAATGCCACGATGCGTCATTGCTTCCTTTTCATTCTGCTGCTGTTTTTCTTTTTTAATGGCATTTCTCAGCCGTTAAGATTCACCCATTTTGGACCCGACGAAGGCCTTTCCTCCAATGTGATCCACCAGATGATTTGTGATTCGCATGGATTTCTCTGGCTTGCAACTGAAAAAGGAATTCAGCGGTTCGACGGTACAACCTTCAGGTCCTTTCAGAAGGAGAATGGATGTATTCCGGGAGATACGGTGTATTCAATCCATTCTGCTTCCTCCGGGAAACTGGTAGCAGGAACTTCCGGCGGCCTGGTGCTGTTTGATTATACCGGTAAATTTCAATTCAATGAATTACCGGAGGCGGTGTCAAGGCCGGGTGAACCTGTGCGTACACTTGCATCCCTGCCAGGTAAATCGCTGTGGCTTTGTACATCGAAAATTCTTGCGGCATTGGACGACAAAGCAAAGGTTCAACAATTATTCACACTGAATGACCTTCAGCAAAATCAGGGGAATTTTATCTCAGACATCCGGGGCTTTGTTCTGGACAAAAATAATAATGCCTGGATTGTACTCAACGGAAAATTATTTATTCTCAAACGGGATACCCGGGACTTCGTAGCCTGGAACCGGGAAGGGACTGCTGTTCCCTACTTCACTTCCGTGGCCATGGATACGGAGGCATCTGTGTGGGCACATGCAGTGTTTGATACACAAGACAGTCTGCTCAGATTTTCAGAAAACAATCTGGTCAATTTTTCCTTTCCGGTAAGGACTGCGCAGGATAAAGACATACAAATTTCATTCCTTCATGACGGCAGAATTTGTCTCGCGACTTCATCCAGGGGATTGATCATCGCAGATTCGAAAAAACAACGGACACATTCATTTATTGCAAATTCCAGCGATGAAAAAGCTGTATCAGGCGATAAAATACTAAGTGTTTATGAAGACCCAAACCAGCTTTTATGGATCGCGACCCCGGAAGCATTAAATAAATCATCTGTGCTTTCCACCGACTTTAAATACATTTTTTATTCAGGAAGCGCCGACAGCCGGAAATTTGATGCACCGGATATCCTGGATGCTGTTCTGCTTAACGATTCGACTGCACTGCTTTCATCCAATTCGGGACTGGGTCTGGTGAAAGTCGATTTGCTATCAGGAAATTCTACGGTTTTATTTCCTCCGGGCCATCCGAATCATGTGTCCCATACACTTCATATTTGTAAACTGACAGATCATGAATGGATTATTTCAAGCCTCTCGGGAAATTTAATTTTTGATGATATCAAGGAAAAACTGAGGCCACTGAGTAGTCTGCCCTCCTGCCCCGAAATCCTGAAGCAGCCTGTGGCCATCCTGGCGATGTATCGTGACAGAGCAGAAAGGATATGGATTTCTGTTGTCAATGTTTCCGGAGTATTCTGTTTTCACCCTGAAGAAAAGAAATGGAATTATTATTCTTCCTCTCAACCTGAGCCTGCATATTTTCCGCTACGGACATTTACCTGTGCAACAGAAGACAAGGAAGGGAACATCTGGTTTGGAAATGATAACGGAGTCAGCCTTACCGTGTTTGATCAGCAGCAGCAAAAGTTCGGAATTCCTTCCAAATCAACCGAGAATGTGCAACTGAACCGTATCCTTGATCTGGCAACTGACAGTGCCGGAAAAATATGGATCGGATCAGCCTCCGGTTTAACTTACTATGATCCGCAGCGCAATCAATTTTTTTCTGCATTGAACATCAAGGAAACACATTCCAATACCATCCGACGAATTGTCTGTACAGAAAACAAAAATCTGTGGATCACAACGAATTCCGGGTTGATCAAGTATGAACAGACAAAAGATAAATTTACTGAATTTTCCGAAGAAGACGGGCTCATTGAGACAACCTTTAATTCCGGAGCGCTTTATAATTATCATTCAAAGACAATCGTATGTACTACTGAAAATGGAATTGTTTCCTTTCATGCGCTGAAAGAGAAACAAGCGCTTTCCATTCCGCCTCCCGTTGTATTGAATGCACGAATCAACGGTGAAGAAAATTTCATTTCGAATACCGGTTTCAGACTTAGTCACCTGGAAAACAACATTAGTATACAGTTCACATGCCCAGTCTTACACGGACCTGAAAACATTGTATATGAATTCAGGCTAAGTGGTTTTGATCCGGATTGGGTGAAGGCAGGAAAACTTAAAGAAGCGCAGTACCGGCAATTGCCTCCCGGCAATTATTCCTTTCAGCTCCGCGCTTCTTCCGACGGCATTCATTGGATGGAAGCGAAATCACCGGTTCCATTTACGATTGCCATTCCTTTCTATAAATCTCCGGTTTTCCTGACACTCGCTCTCATCGTTCTCGTATCTTTAGCATTTGGGGTATATATACTACGTCAGCGTGCGCGACTTCATCAGACCATTCTTGCACACGACTTAAGAAATAATATATCGAGGGATCTGCACGATGATATTGGTTCTGCCATAAGCAGTATTGCATTAATGAGTGAGCTTGCCGCACGCCTGCCATCCGGGCACACATCCGCATACCTGGAGAAAATTTCAGAGACGGCAAGGGGGTTAATTGAAAATATGAATGATATTATCTGGGTAATTAATCCAGGGAATGATAAACTGGAAAGTGTAAATGCAAGAATGCGAAGGTTTGGATCCACAATTCTGGAAGCGAAAAATATAGTTTTCGAATTTGAAGGCGACGATGAGTTGGAAAAAATTCAGCTGCCGATGAACGTCAGGAGAAATTTATATCTTGTATTCAAAGAACTGGTGAACAATGCTGCAAAACACAGCCAGTGCACCCGGCTGAAGGTTAGTTTCCGGAGAGAAAATTCCGGGATCAATTTATGCATCGAAGACAATGGAAAAGGCTTTGATACCGCGGCATTTCACGATGGAAATGGTATTAAAAATATTCAGAGCCGCTGCAGGGAAATTGGGGGAAGGCTGGATTTCACTTCACTTCCAGGGCAGGGCACCCGTTTTGAAATAAGCCTGACAGAAATAAAATAATTTTTTCAACATTTAAAATACATTAGGATGGCTTTAAATATTGCAATATTCGAAGACAACAGGCTACTGCGCGAGATGCTTACCCAGCTCATCCACGGTACACAAGGTTACTCTTGCGTCGGTTCCTTTCCCGATGCCAACAATGCAATTCAGAAAATCCAACGCAACCTGCCGGATGTAATTCTTATGGATATTGAAATGCCCGGTACCAGTGGCATTGAAGCTGTACGGATCATCAAAGAGCACTATCCTTCCATTCTGATCATCATGCAAACTGTAATAGAAGACAACGACAAAATATTTGACGCTATCTGCGCCGGCGCCTCTGGTTACCTTTTAAAAAATACAGCACCTGCGCGTTTGCTTGAAGCAATCAACGAAGCCAATGCCGGCGGCTCCCCGATGAGCCCGTCAGTAGCCAGAAAAGTGATTGAAAAATTTTCCATTTTTCGTCAACAATCACAAAAACAAGAATTTGATTTATCAGAAAGGGAGAAAGAAATACTCCAGCATCTGGTAAAAGGGATGAGCTACAAAATGATCGCAGATGCGTGTTTCGTAAGTATCGACACTGTGAAATTCCACATCAAAAATATTTATGATAAATTACAGGTAAACTCAAAAGCAGAAGCTGTGGCAAAAGCATTTAAAAGCGGACTAGCGTAATCTTCTTTGCGTGTGCAAGCGACAAGCATTGGGAGTCCGGGAAAAGGATTTTGCTGAAATAGAAATATTCACGCATAAACAGAATAGCCCAATCTGCTCTCATTCCTGTTATCTGAATTGAGACGCCATTGTGATTTTTCAGTGAGAATCTGAATTTTATTTTCAATGGTCACCGGTAAAAACAAACTGTTGAGGTGGTCAAGCACCTTCCTGCCAATTCCCCCCGGTAAATATTCATAAACTGCAGCTGCTTTCACCGGCCCGACTTCAATGCGCAAACAATCGAAGATGTCGTAATCCCTGTCTCCAATGACTGAATTCACAGACAAATCCATTCTTCCCAGGACATTCATTTTTAAACCCGCCTTTTTTCCGGGATGTCCAAAAGTATCTTTCACAATTTTAATCGGGGTCTTCAGAATCGTGGAATAAGCTTCCTCCATCAGGTGAATGGATCCGCGGATTTTGTGAACAATGGGTAGCAAATAAAACAATATTCCCCTTTGGCGCTGGTCCATGAAATTAGGAAGATCCCAATACAAAAGCATTTTTTCATCATCCATTGTATAACTGATCGTCTCCAGCAATTTCTGTTCCTGAAATTCGATGGTAAGACGGTGCTTAAAAAACTCCAGTTCAAAGGCGAAAAAATAAGCGCGTGCCCGGGCTTCTTCTTCCAACCGTTGCCGGGTTTCTTCAACCATTGTAGAAACATTCTTGAACGCCCTGGGTTTTTTTGAGGCAAAATGAAAAAGGGATTGCGGGAGGACATCGTACAAACCTTCCCGGTGAATTTTCAACACGGTAATCGGCTTGCTGTTGCCAAATTCCACGGATTCCACACCGGCAATATCCTTGCTGAATTTCCGCCGGAACAGCCCGATCGGTTTAACCAAAACATCGTTTGGATCCAGGCCTTTTCTGACGAGATCGGCAACAACAACTTCAGCCCTCAGATCGAGAGAAATCTCATTTAATATTTCAGAAATTGCTTCCTCATTCATCCTATTCATACAATTCTGTTCAGGCAATGTTCAGGTATTTTCAACCGATACTTTTAAGGGAAGGAATAATGTCGATTGCAATTCCAGTTTGACATTCACTTCTTTGGCAAGGTTTTTCCATTCTTCATGGTTCAGTGAATGATTACGGGCTGGAGTAAGAATCACTTCAAGGACTCGACGTATTCCCTGCTTTCTTTCGTTGACTACTTCCCAGCCCTTGCGAATATTTACGCGGCGTACAAGGCCCCCCAATTCATGAAAACAAAAATTACGGATATCCTGTTCGGTGACGACCCTGTCATGGGTAAGTAATGCTTTCTTGTAAGCTGTAATTCTTTCATTCTCATTCAATGAATCCTTACCTCCGCTTGTGGTAGTCAGCAACAGCAGGGAATCCGAGCGCATTTCCGCACCGGAATAACTAATTAATTTTATTCCGGCTTTGATCTGGTTGGCTGCCGAACCGTTGGTGGACCAGAACATTATAAAGATATTTTCGTCGGGGGTATAGGGATTTACCAGTAAAAAATGTCCCGGCTTTGCTTTCTGCCCTTTCATGTCCAGCCGGTTCTCAATCATTGCAATGGATTGATTGATTTGACGGATATAGGAACTGATAAAATCATTTCCAAGGGAACTGAATGCAGCACTTTCATCGCGGAGCAATTCCATAACGTTGTTCAGAAGCTCGACCGATTGCCGGTCGTCAAATCGCTCTACCCCGCCATAGCGGAGTGTATAATATCCGGCCTCATTTTGAAAACCGGTACCGAGGGGATTTGACATGAATGATTTTCCTTCTGAAGTAGAGATGTTGATGAGGTCCTGGAACAAATCGTCAGTCACCAGCGGTACGATATTCAGCGTGTTTTGAAGCCTGTAAGTAAACTTGTTAAGATGCCGGTTAATTATGGGAAAAGAATTGACAGCGATGTACAAATCCGAAATGGCATTCAATGGAAAGGCAGTAGTGAACTGCAGTTTAAACCAGAGATACGAGCCCTGTATTTTTGACAAGACTTGTTTTGAAAATATCTCCTCCAATTCCTCCGGGTATTGAATCTTTGCCGCGTGCAAATTCTCATCACCGGTATCATCAGAAGTAATTGTATAAAATTGATTCTTATAAAACGAAGAAATGAATTCTTCAATGCGAAGGGTTGAGTCAAACTGATCTGACAAATTTCCTGTAGATTTCTGAACTTTCCCTGTCGAACCGGCCAGGCCATGCATCACTTTTACCGGAGCTCCGTTTAATGACCACCGTGTAAGCGGTAACATGTGCAGGTAGGTCTCCTGCTCCGGATCATTCTTCCAGTCAAAATAAAAACTCAGATTATGCAACGATGATACTTTGCTGTTCATTTCAATGGCCACCCACATTTCCGACGGCTCCAGATAGCCGTTCGTCGGACCATCGGAAATGACCTGCCGCGCATTCGGGGTTTTGTATTCATACAACAAATTATTGCAGGCTACAAACTTTACATCTGCATCAAAAATTCGGGTTGCAACAGAAGGAGAAAAATAAATTTCCTTGTTCATTTCCTTCTGCGTAGCACCCGTGATGTTTATTTTTTTTACAGTATAAAACTGAACATCCGTTGCAAGATCACAGGATGGTTCTATCGAACGGGCGTGGGCAATTCCGTGTGCAGGATGCGGACCTGTTAATGCTTCCGGCGAAAGAATTTGAGCCAGCCGGTTCAGCACACGGGTTTGAGACGAAAGTATTTCCCCGTTGATTTTATTCAGTTCAGCAGCGCATGCTTCAATCATCATGGTCACCAGCGGGTCGAAAGAAGATTCAATGTCTTCACTTTCCACTCCCCAGATCCGGGCAGCATTTTTTAGCATCCGGCTCCGTATGCGTTCCGTTGTCAATTCACTTACATTCTCAATTCCTTGTGCCATCAGAGATTAAATTATGATTGAAAAAAAAAACGAAAACAGGAAACTTAATCCAGCCAAACCGGACTGATGTACAAAGTTTCTTCGAAAAGAAATGTCTCATTCGTTTTCCTGATGTTTGCTTTCACTTTGATATCCAGGCGTCTTTTAATCCTCCGCGAAGCATTGCCTTTATCATCAGCAAATTCCTCCTGAGAAGTTACAATCGATACCTCCTGATTCATCAGTCTGGGTTCATACTTTTTGAGCCCTTCTTTGATTGTTGTCATCATTTTATCTTTCCAAGTATTCACATTGGGCATATTTTCAAAGTCATGTTCCCAGATAATACATCCAAAATCAGGATCCATTCTAAATTCTCCCCGTGTTGTCACCAGAAAAAGATGAATTCGTTGTGCAATGGATTGCTGTAAACTGCACTTGCTATGCTCCTCCCCCCGGATTAATCCACCAAAATCTATCGGCTGTGTCAGATAATTTTTCATCGACTCTATAGACTAAAATTTATAATTTTTTTTAAAAAACAAGAACAGGTTTGTGGATTCAGATGAAACTGTCTGCAATAAAAACAGAAATAATACCCGGTAATTATTCAAATTTTACTCTTTAAAAATAGGGACAATTCAAAAAATAACCTAATCCTGCAATGCATATTTCAACCTTCAACATGCAACATCAAAGGAAGTAAGCAGGCCTGGAAGAAAAAGAAAAAAACATATCTATGTTATTGTTTTTCATCTATTTACCAAGAATCTGAAACCGATTGTCCCTGGAAGAAGACTGAGCAGCAAAAGGCAGATGATCGTTTCTGTTCAGTCTTTGAAGATACACTTCGCGACAAAGCGCCCGTTCACGGCTTGGACAAGATATTACTTTTTGTATGTTTACCGGATAAATAAACTTTTAAAAATGTTCCATCGTCGCTTTAACCTGTTGTTTCTACTTAGCTTATTCATTCACAATTGTCCGCTTATCGTGATAGCTCAAAGCAATCCGCAAGCGCTTGTATCCGGCATCGGAATAAACAGAATTTTAACAATCAGCAATGGAGCCATCAGGGTTGCCAGAAATCCAATAGATGGACAGCTCTATTACACAGATACACAAGGGAACATCTATGCTGTTGTCCGTCCGGCTTCAGCTGCTGCTTACGATTCGCTGGTATACACCACTGCTGATCACGGCGTGGAATATGTCCAGGGAATGGCCATACACGATAGTGTGCTCTATGTTTCAGGAAATAACGGATCTTCCACTCCCCTCACCACCGGTATCATTGTTCGCGGACGTTTGCAGCCGAATGGCACCAGGATTTGGTCGACGTTAATGGAAACTGTACCCTATAAAACAGCAGATTACTTTGATCACCTTTTCAGTGGAATGACTGTTTCACCTACTGGTGATAGTCTTGTAATTTGCAGTGGTGCCCGCGGAGATCACGGAGAAATCCAGACACGTTACGGAATCTACCCCGGAGTCCGCAATGTTCCGCTGACTGCCAGGATTTTTATTCTTCCCACGCACGATTCCACGACGATCACA
>DAORHY010000113.1:0-10204 GCA_035438225.1 Bacteroidia bacterium | reverse complement strand
GACAAGAAATTTCCCGGCCTGAAGGAGCTAATAGCAAACATGTACGATACCATGTATCACAGCAGAGGTGTCGGACTTGCTGCACCTCAGATTGGACTTTCTGTACGGTTGTTCATAACTGACGGAGCACCGTTTGACGAAGAGGAGGTTGTCGATTTCAAACAGGTTTTTATCAATCCGGTAATCACCCGGGAAGAAGGTCATCTATGGAAATTCAATGAAGGGTGCCTGAGTATTCCAAATATCCGTGAAGATGTCCAGCGGAAAGAAGTCGTCAATATCGAATATTACGATGCCGACTGGAAATTCAGAAAAGAAACATATACCGGTTTAGCCGCAAGAATCATCCAGCATGAATACGACCATCTGGAAGGAGTTCTTTTTACGGATAGGATTTCCCCTCTGAGAAGGCGGCTGCTGAAAAATAAACTCAGTGATATCACAAAGGGGGCGGTAGATGTGGACTACAAAATGAAGTTCCCTCTCCGGAAATAAAAAGTTTGTCCCGGTGAAATTATTTTGTCAGTATCAAAATTTTGTCTACATTCATGGCTGTCAGAAATGACTTGTTCTCAGTAACCATCGGGGGGGGGCTTAAAGAGGATAAGCATGAAATACTATTACGTTGGTCTCTTGATTTCGGCTTTGGGATTCATGGCCGTGCTCAATTCCTGTAAATCAGACAAGCAAGAACTTATTGAATCCATCAAGGCAGGAGAGGAAAAATTGTTTTCTGACTCTACACTTCGCATGAATGATTCAATCGCAAAAGTGGTCCTGGGTAATTACCTTTTATTTTCCGAAAAATACAAAGAAGATACACTGGCTGCTGAATTACTTTTCAAAGCGGCTGACCTTAGCAACGGATTGCAGAACCCACAGCAATCCGTCGATCTTTACAGTAACTTTATTGAACGTTACCCGAATCATCAAAAAGTTGCAGCAGCAGTTTTTATGCAGGCATTTTTGTATGAAACGGCATTGAATGATAAGGATAAAGCAAAAGCGAAGTACAGGGAATTTATTGAAGCTTATGCACAACACCCGCTGTACTCCTCTGCGAAAGCTTCGTACGATCAATTGGATGCAGGAATATCCGACGAACAGTTGATCGATTTGTTCGAGCAGAAGCAGGATAGTTTGAAGTAAAATCCTTTTTCAAAAAAAAGTACAGTTGGATCCCGTTGTTAACGTTTTGGGATTTCCATACAGACATCTCTGCCATTGCCTGACAGGAGCATTCAGGTTGGTGTATCAGCAATTGAGATCATTGTTCGAATTCTTCCCGCAACACCTTTTCCAGTTCATCAAGTGTGACATTGATTTGAATCTGCCCTTCCTTCGCGATGGAAATTTCACCGGTTTCTTCAGAAACTGTCAATGCCACGGCATCGCTTTGTTCTGTGATTCCGACCGCAGCGCGGTGCCGCATTCCGAGATGCGCTGGCAGTTCGATGTTTTCGGTTACCGGCAATACGCACCGTGCGGCTTTTATTTTATTGTTCACGATGATAATAGCACCGTCGTGCATCGGCGAGTTTTTGAAAAAAATACTTTCGATGAGCCGTTGTGAGATCTCCGCATCCATCACATCACCGGTATTGGAATAATATTTCAGCTCCGATGATTTCGCCAATACAATAATTGCCCCGGTTTTGTCTTTTGACATTTGCCTGCAGGCTTTTAATATTGCCGAAATATCAAGGGGTGGGTTTTTTGTCATCTGCCAGTTCCAAGGTAAAATCTGGCGGGTAAAAGTGTTTTTGGATAAAATATTGTTCGTCCCCAGAACAATTAAAAATCTTCTTACTTCCTGCTGAAATACAATAATCAATGCAATAAATCCCAGACTGATGAACTGGCCAAGAATGGTACCCAGGAGGTCCATGTTCAGAATTTTGACACAAATCCAATACAGGGCATATACCGTGAGCAGGCCGATAAAAATATTAATGGCTACACCGCCCCTGAGCAGGTTGTACAACTTATAAAGCAGAAAGGTCACAATGGCAATATCAATCAGGTCGATCAGCCTGACGGATAAAAAACCGATGTGAAATAAATCCATACGATTTGCAAATTGGTGTGCCACGAAGTTCGCCAAAAAATATCGATTTTTTGGGCAAACTGTTCAGGACTTTTGCACACGACGGTATTCGTGAACCAGTTTACGGGTCTCGATCGCTTCCTTCACATCATGAACCCTTAATAGCGATGCGCCCTGTAACAAGGCCAAAGTATTCAACACTGTTGTTCCATTTAGTGCCTCGTTATTTGTCACATTCAGTACCCGCGTGATCATTGACTTTCGGGATACGCCCGCAAGTACCGGAAAGCCTGTCATTCTAAAGAGTGAAAGGTTTGACAACAATGAATAATTGTGTTCATTGTTTTTTCCAAAACCGAAACCCGGGTCAAGCACGATATCATTGATGCCGTGTGAAATTAACACATCAATTTTTTTTGTAAAAAAATCAAAAACTTCTTTGACTAAATCGTCGTATTCAGGATTAGTTTGCATGGTCAGGGGAGTGCCACGGATGTGCATTAACACATACGGAACTTTCAATCTTCCTGCAACTGCATACATCTTTTTGTCCATGCTCCCACCCGAAATATCATTGATGACAGAAACGCCGTTTTCAATTGCCCGTTCTGCGACCATTGAATGAAACGTATCGATGGAAAGAATTGACTGCGGGAATTCTTTCCTTATTTTCCGTATTGGTTGCTCAACCCGTAGCCATTCTTCTTCACTGCTGATGGTGACAGCACCCGGACGGGTAGACTGACCCCCGATATCCAGGATATCTGCTCCCGCTTCGAACAATTGACCGGCCCTTGAGACATATTCTTTTTCAGTAAGATAGCGGCCTCCGTCATGAAAAGAATCCGGCGTCAGATTCAGGATACCCATGATACGCGGTGTTGATAAATCCAGGAGCGTTCCGCTGCAATCAAGGGTGTTCTTCACACGAAAGTATGTATCTTCGTCCACCTTACTATTTCTTGTTTCCATATTCCTAAATCATTGATCCAAAGGCTCAGTAGGTATCATTGCTTATCCTTCCGTTCAACTCATGACACCTGATTTTCTTTCTTCGCTTTCAGAAATTCCCATGGCTTCAACCACTTCATTTCAATACGATAAAATTATCAGCCGCTGCAAAGATATCTTTCTGAAAAAGATGAAGGACTATGGAACCGCCTGGCGCATTCTTCGTGTCAGCTCCATCACTGATCAGATTTATATCAAGGCTCAACGCATCCGGAGTATTGAAGAGAAAGGTACACAAAAAGTTGATGAAGGCGTTGACTCGGAATTTGTAGGAATTATCAATTATTGTGTCATTGCCCTTATCCAAATCGAGATGGGGAATGAAAACAACCTGGAAATGCCCGAGTTGGAAGTCATCCGTCATTTTGAAAACCATGTCGATGAATCAAAACGATTAATGGAGGATAAAAACCACGACTACGGTGAGGCCTGGCGTGGTATGAGAACCAGTTCAATGACGGATCTTATCCTGATGAAATTACTGCGTATCAAACAAATTGAAGACAACCGTGGTGAAACGCTGATCAGTGAAGGCGTGGCGGCAAATTATTATGATATTATCAATTATGCTGTTTTTGCTTTGATAAAAAGTGAAAATTGAATGAAAAGTACGGCCGGCGCAGGTTCTCTGTATGCATCGGGGGAATTGTATTTTTCACATCTGCATCATTCAGGAGTACGTGATTTGCATTTTGGAACGCAGGGAATTGTCAACGTAAATTTCTAGACTAAACGATTGAAAAAAATATGAAAATCTTAGCTCAGATTTCCCGATTCCTGGTTGGTGTCCTTTTCATCATTTCCGGGTTTATTAAAGCAAACGATCCGCTTGGTTTTTCCTATAAACTGGATGAATATTTCCAGGTTTTCAATATGCCCTGGCTGAGTTTTATTTCTTTGTGGCTCGCAATCGGAATATGTGCCTTTGAAATTGGCCTGGGTGTCGCTTTGCTGCTGGGCTCAAGGATGATCTTTACAGCCTGGTCATTGTTGCTCATGATTATATTCTTCACATTCCTTACGTTTTATTCATGGTATTTTGATGTAGTAAAAGACTGTGGATGCTTTGGGGATGCACTTCATCTTTCTCCTTTCCAATCCTTCATGAAAGATGTGGTATTGTCGGTGCTGATTCTGTTCATTTTTATTAAGCGAAAAGAGATCATACCCTTGTTCGGAGAACGTGCATCAACTTATTTGTCCTACGCAGGTTTTATTGCTTCCTTTTCATTCTCTATTTATTGTTACACACATTTACCGGTAATTGATTTCAGACCTTACGCCGTTGGCAAAAGTATTCCGGAGGGGATGAAGCTTCCTCCCAATGCCGTGACAGACAGTGTGGTCATGATGTTCATCTATGAAAAAGATGGCAAGCCTGTGGAATTAACGATGGATCAGCTGAAGGACATTGACAGCACTTATAAATTTATAGACCGGAAGGACAAAGTGATCAGGGAAGGGGATAAGGCGCCAATCCACGATTTCACGATTAATTCAGCTGATGGTACCGACGTAACTGCCGACGTATTGCAAATGGAACGTGTATTCCTCCTTGTCGCTTACGATATCAGCCACACGGATAAATCAATCCAAAGTAAAATCAATGATTTTGTAGCGCTTTGTCAGCAAAACAAGGTAGAGTTCATCGGGCTTACTGCGTCAGTTCCTGCTGAAGTAGATGCATTCCGGCACGAACACAATTCGATGTTTGAATATTATTTTACAGATGCAACAACTCTGAAAACAATGATTCGTTCCAATCCTGGACTAATGCTGCTTAAAAAAGGGAAAGTGGAAGCCATGTGGCATTTCAATGATTATCCAACCTTTGACGAAGTCAAAGCGATTCTCTGAATCATTGATTTTGATTATCCCTGAATTTCCCGATTATCCTTGTTCGCCTCGGTCAGGTTGTTTTCGAAGAACCTCCAGATTACCTCTTCGGGTACTGGTGCTGTGATTTTTATTTCATCGCCCTTGACGGGGTGAATAAATTGAATTGACCGGGCGTGTAAATGGATGGACCCGTCTTCATTTGTTCTGTCAAATCCGTATTTGATATCCCCTTTAATCGGACTGCCCATAGCAGCAAGCTGAACCCGGATTTGATGATGCCGTCCGGTGTGAGGGTTAATCTCAAGTAAAAAATAATTGTCCGACTTCCCAAGAAGTTTGTAATCCAACCAGGAACGTTGAGCGTTTTTTACTTCGTGCTCATACGCCTTGCTTTTATTTTTCGCTTCGTCCTTTTTCAGGAAATGAATTAACGTTCCACTGTCTTCGGCAGGTTTGTTTTTTACAACTGCCCAGTACGTTTTTTGTATTTTTTTTTCACGAAAAAGTTCATTCATCCGGGCAAGCGCCTTACTCGTACGTGCGAAAATAACAATACCGCTCACCGGACGGTCGATACGATGCACAACGCCAAGAAAGACTTCTCCGGGTTTCTGGTACTTGACCTTGATGTAATCTTTGATCAGATCTCCCAATGTGGCGTCTCCGGTTTTGTCGCCCTGAACCAATTGGCCGGGTAATTTGTTGACGACAATCAAATGATTGTCTTCATAGAGGACTTCGGGTTTTTGCATTCGGCCGGATTGGTTCAGATTCCATTCAATTGCCCGCTACGATTGATTTGCATGGAGGCTAAAATCAGCCGGGAGCAGAACTTTGTTTTTCCTTTCGCAGGATTCGTCTCAGTATTGTTCCCGTTCATTGGGGAAATCCCGGCTCTTCACATCCGCGATGTAATTTTCTGTTGCAGCTTTGATCTCTTCGTACAAACTTGCATACCGCCGTAAAAACCGGGGATGAAATTCATGGTTGATCCCCAGCATGTCGTGCAACACGAGGACCTGTCCGTCAACACCGCCACCGGCACCGATTCCAATGATTGGAATTTTAACTTCCGTGGCAACCTGGTTGGCAAGTTGTACCGGGATTTTTTCGAGTACAATTGCAAAGCAACCGGTTTCTGAGAGCAGATGTGCATCTTCCATGAGACGTTGTGCCTCTGCCTCTTCCTTGGCACGCACAACATACGTGCCGAATTTGTATATCGATTGAGGTGTCAGGCCAAGGTGACCCATGACGGGTACTCCCGCTGATAAAATCCGTTCAATGGAGTCTTTAACTTCCTTTCCTCCTTCGAGTTTTACGGCATGTGCCCCGGATTCTTTCATGATCCGGATCGATGAATTCAATGCTTCCTTTGAATTGCCCTGATAACTTCCGAACGGTAAATCAACCACTACCAGCGCCCGCTTCACTGCCCTGACAACAGAAGAAGCATGATAAATCATTTGGTCGAGTGTTATTGGCAGTGTGGTTTCATGTCCGGCCATCACATTGGATGCCGAATCACCTACCAATAGAACATCGATGCCTGCATCATCGAGGATACGGGCAAGCGAAAAGTCATAAGCAGTCAACATGCTGATCTTTTCGCCTCTCTTCTTCATTTCCTGAAGTGTATGCGTGGTGACCTTTTTATCTTCTCCTTTTGCAGTGGACATGGGACTGGTTGAATTAGTAATTTATTTTCATGAATAAGAAGTAATGGTAATTTTACATGAATCACTCAAGATGTTTTGTTTTCAATGTTTTGTTCTTTTCGTTCAGTTGCATCAATTTTTTATTCAGCAAGCGCACGGAGTCTTTCAAGGCCTCGTTTTCTTTCCGGACATCAGTCAACTCTTCTTTTAACCTGATTTGGACTTCTTCACAGGGCGTATTTTCGGACTGGATTTTTTCGGAATTGTCTTTCAGTCCGAAAATGGAAAAACTGTCAACCCGAACGCTTGAAGCAGGACCGATGTTGATTCCGGTTTTTCCGCTTTTATATGCCAGTTCTGTAAAAGAAATCAGGTAGTGTTGATTGATGTAAAGGTCATAATTTCTCTCGGAGCAACGAATCTGTATCAGATTGGGTTCATTTGGAAGAGAAAGGAAGGCTGAATTGACCCAGCCGTTACTTTTATTCTCTCCTGTTAACAACCGGTAATTGACACCGACAAGTTGTTTCAAACGGTATTGTTGAGCGTTGTTGATTTCGAATACAAAAGCCCCGCTGCCATCTTCCTGGGCCATGAAGATGATGCCTGCGGATGATTCTTTGTCAGCTGATTTTTCCAGGCTTAAGCGCACGTCAATTTCAAAGGAGGGCGTCGTGGTTTTCCAGTTTGTGAATACCGAGTATCCCGTGCTTGTGTTTTTTCGCTTCAGAAGGTATTCGCCATCCTGGATCACAAAAAGATTGTCGGCGTTCGATTGTATCTTCCAGTTTCCTGCATCGCTGGAAAAATTATCAATGTACAATGGTTCCGAAAAAGTTTCTTTGACAAATTGAGATCTGACGGGCTTGGACAGGAGAATAAAACTCAATAGAAAGGAAGAGAGGAACAGTCGGGTCATCGTTTTGTTAAATCGCATGGCTGAGATGCTTCAAAGCTACAAATTCCTGTATAGTTGGAAGAAAAAATTTAGCTTTGCGGAGTATGAAAAAGCTTCTGATTTTCGTTTTGGGGTTATTCGGGATATTCTCCTCCTGCTCAACCGATTTTGAAATCAATGCTCCCTACAAAGAGACAATGGTGATTTATGGTCTCCTGAATACCTTGGATTCCGCACAATTCATCCGGATCAGTAAAGCTTACCTTGGCGAAGGCAATGCGCTGATTATGGCGCAGGAGCCGGATTCCATCAATTATTCGGATGTTCTTGATGTAAAAATGGAGCGGATACTGAACGGTACTGTTGTGGAAACATTTGCCCTGCAAAGGACCGATACCATCCCGAAAGAGGAAGGTGTTTTCGCAGCACCCTACCAGGTGTACTACCGTACCAATCATCCGATCGCAGATGATGGCAGCCAGTACAAACTTGTCGTCAATAATACTTCCAGCGGTGTAACGGCAACCTCAATCACCAGGATTGTCGGGGACGTTTCACAGGATGTTCCGATCGCTCCCAATGTGGATTTTTCCTCCCGGTTTTACATTACCGTTCGTTTTCGTCCGGGTGATAATTCAAAAGTTTCGGATATGATCATTCGTTTTCATTATACTGAAACAGACACTTTTGGTAACGTATCCCAGCATTTTGTTGACTGGAATTTCCCTGAACAATCTTACACCAATGCGGGCTCATCGGAAGTTGAATTCAAGTATTTTCGACCTGATTTTTTCGAAGTATTGGGAAATGGAATCCCGCACATCCCGGGTGTTATCAGAAGAATTGACAACCTGGCGCCTGGATATATGCCGGTAGAATTCAGGTTTATCGTTGGTTCCGAAGACCTGCATACCTATGAGCAATTGACAAATCCCGGTACAGGAGTAGTGCAGGACCGGCCGATATTTACTACAGTGGAAAACGGGGTCGGATTATTCACCAGCCGCTTAATTCATTCGGAATTCCGGAATCTCACTGTCAATACAATCAGCGCTTTGGACACCAGTGTTTTTACCCGGGACCTCAATTTTCAGTGATTTTTATGCCTTAAAAATGCCTCTTTGTCATTGGTTTTTACGCTTATTTTAGCCTTTTCTACAAAACTGACATTTTTTCCATTATCCTGTCAGTGGCATAATGATTGACCTCTGCGGTCAATCCATACGGAAAAACAAAACTAAAAATTATATAAAATGAGAAAAGTAATAGGCATCGACCTGGGAACAACCAACTCCTGCGTTGCAGTGATGGAAGGAAATGAGCCCGTCGTTATTCCAAACAGCGAAGGCAGACGGACAACTCCTTCAATTGTGGCATTCCTTGATAATGGAGAAAGGAAAGTTGGCGACCCTGCAAAACGTCAGGCAATTACCAACCCGAAGAATACCGTTTCTTCCATCAAACGATTTATGGGGGAGACATTTGACAGAACTCAGAAAGAAAAGGACAGAGTTCCATACGAAGTTGTAAAAGGCGAAAACAATACACCGCGCGTAAAAATCACAGACCGGCTGTATACCCCGCAGGAGATTTCTGCAATCATTCTTCAGAAAATGAAAAAAACAGCTGAGGATTACCTGGGGTATGAAGTTACAGAAGCAGTGATCACTGTACCGGCATATTTTAATGACAGTCAGCGTCAGGCTACAAAGGAAGCTGGTGAAGTCGCCGGGTTGAAAGTGTTGCGAATCATCAATGAACCGACAGCCGCATCGCTTGCCTACGGTCTGGATAAGAAAAGTAAGGACGAAAAAATTGCCGTGTTTGACTTGGGCGGAGGTACATTCGATATTTCGGTTCTGGAGTTGGGCGACGGAGTTTTCGAAGTGAAATCCACGAATGGAGATACACACCTTGGCGGTGATGATTTTGACCAGAAAATTATTGACTGGCTTGCAGATGAATTTAAGAAAGACGAAGGCATCGATCTTCGCCGGGACCCAATGGCTTTGCAGCGTTTGAAAGAAGCTGCTGAAAAGGCGAAAATTGAATTGTCAAGTTCTACGCAAACAGAAATTAATCTTCCGTATATCATGCCGGTGGATGGAATCCCCAAACACCTTGTGAAATCTTTGACACGTGCAAAATTTGAACAGCTTTGCGACGACCTGATTCAAAGGACTCTTGAGCCATGTAAGAAGGCCTTGAAAGATGCTGGCATGAATCCTTCAGAAATTGATGAAGTAATCCTCGTCGGTGGTTCTACCCGTATTCCGGCAATCCAACAACTGGTCGAAAAATTCTTCGGTAAAACTCCGCACAAAGGAGTGAACCCGGATGAAGTTGTTGCGATCGGAGCTGCGATCCAGGGTGCAGTTCTCACCGGAGAAGTAAAGGATGTCCTTCTTTTGGATGTAACTCCGCTTTCTCTTGGAATCGAAACAATGGGAGGTGTAATGACCCGACTCATTGAATCAAACACTACCATTCCTACCAAAAAGAGTGAGGTGTTTTCAACTGCATCTGATAACCAACCTTCTGTTGAGATTCATGTACTGCAGGGAGAACGCCCGATGGCAAAAGACAACCGGACAATCGGACGTTTCCATCTTGACGGTATTCCACCGGCACCCCGCGGCATTCCTCAAATCGAAGTAATCTTTGATATTGATGCAAACGGAATTCTCCATGTTACTGCGAAAGACAAAGCAACAGGTAAATCTCAGAATATCCGTATCGAAGCGTCTTCCG
>DAORHY010000112.1:0-10209 GCA_035438225.1 Bacteroidia bacterium | reverse complement strand
CTCGGGCTCAGCCGGCTACTGCCGCTTCCATGAGAAAAAACAACAAGTTTATCCGATTCCGGCGGAATTGAAAGTATACCATGTACGACAATGTCACTCACACTAAACTCAAGATCTCTGGTGGTAATCGTTAGCATGCCGGTAAAAGTATGGACCATGCAGTACTCTATAGATGAGAGTCGTCAATCCCGGAATTGACATCGATCATGAACCACTAACTCCGGATGGGTTAATTTTAAAAAAAATCTCCCTCTTGGTAATGCCTTCTCACAACGTAGAATTGGCCAGGATTTTTCAGGAAATGTCTTCCATCTATCAGTATCTGGGTGGCAATGAAAGATTCCGCGCCCTGGCCTATCAAAAAGCTTCCCGCACCATCGGAGGGCTTCAGGAAAATATTGAAACGTATTTCCGTGACAACACCCTGGAAGAAATCAGTGGTATCGGAAGCAGTATCGCCGAAAAAATCCGGGAATTCCTGAAAACCGGAAAAATAAAAAAGTATGAAGCGCTGCGAAAAAAAGTGCCCTATGGATTGATGGACCTGATGCATGTAAAAGGATTCGGACCGGGTTCATTAAAAGTAATCCACGACACCCTTCACATCAACACAAAAGAAGAATTCATCGATGCACTCCAAAAGGGAAAAATAAGCACCTTAAAAGGATTCGGTCCAAAAAAAGTGGATGTCATGCTCCGCGGACTTAAGCTCCACAAAACCGTGGAAGAACGAATGTTGTTGTGGGATGCATGGACCCTGGGGACCACATTGGTTGAAAAGCTCAGGAAAACACCCGGAGTAAAAAATATTGAACTTGCAGGAAGCCTCCGCCGGAGAAACGAAACAATTGGCGACATCGACATACTGATTAGTTGTGCTTTCAAAGACAGAATAAAAATCATTAACGCTTTCACCTTACTGAGCGAAAGGAAACAAGTGCTGGCAAGAGGCGAAACAAAAGCAAGTATCATCCTCAAGCAGTTTGGCCGGCAGGCTGATTTAAGAATTGTGGACGTGAATCAATGGGGCTCAGCGCTTCAATATTTCACCGGATCCAAAGAGCACAATATCCATCTTCGTACTATTGCCCGGCTGAAGGGATACAAAATCAACGAATACGGCCTTTTCAGAAACCGTGACGGAAAACGTATTGCCGGCGAGACGGAAGAAGATCTGTACAGCGCGTTAAACTTTCAATGGATGCCTCCGGAGATCCGGGAAGATCGTGGTGAAATTGAACTTGCCGCACGTCACCGGATTCCTGCATTGATAGAAAACCAGGATATCCGTGGTGATATGCATACGCATAGCAACTGGAGCGATGGCCTCCTGAGTATTGAAAAACTTGCACACTTTGTCACATCCAATTATCCGTATGAATATATCGTACTTACCGACCATTCCAAAACCGAACGCATTGCCGGGGGAATGGATACAAAAGAATTTGCAAAACAACTAAAGGCTATCCGAAAACTCAATGCTACCCTGGGTAAAGAATTTATTAAGGCCGGTGCCGAAGTGGATATCCTCGATGACGGAACACTGGATTTGCCCGATGAATTACTTGAACAATTGGATTGGGTCTGCGCTGCCATCCATACCCGTTTAAATAAAGACAACACCGACCGTCTACTCATCGCATGTGAACATCCTTTGGTCAATTGCATCGCACATCCCGGAGGCCGACTGATCGGAAACCGTGAGAATTATCCTGTTCAGTGGGATAAAATCTTCACAGTTGCAGCCCGCACCGGGACTGCCATGGAAATAAATGCACAGCCTGCACGCATGGACCTCACCGATGAGCTTGCACGGCAGGCAAAGGACGCCGGAGTGAAATTGGTGATCGGTACCGACAGCCATGCAGAAAATCAGTTTCAGTACATGAAAGCCGGTGTTGCCCTGGCGAGGAGAGCATGGTGTACAGCAGAAGACATCCTAAACACACAACACTGGAAATCGCTGTCAGAATTTCGAAGTAAAAAAATGAAAAGAAAATCCAAAGAACACAGATCAAAATGGTTGAAAAAAGAACCGGGAGAATAACACTAAATCAGAAAGTACTCTTTATTTTAAAATTGAAAATGTTTAATCAATCTTCTCTAAAAGTAGCCACCACTAAATCACAGGGAAATGAATCAAAACAATTGATTCTTCAGATGTGCTGACTGTAGAGTTTCAATTCATCATTTAATCGCAGTGAATTATAAGCAGACACAAGCCTCAACCGATACGATGCAAACTTAAATAACTGATTCAAAGAGTGAATCTAAATCAACTCTAATTACACCAATAAAACCCCTGAATCATCAGGGAAATTTAGTTCATCCACGTTGACGGTGGCTCAAAGATGGACCGAAAAGCTCAATCACTTCTTCATCACTCACCTGTGAAAAATCATCATAAAATTGTCCGATGCTCATAAATTCAACGGGTTGGTAAGGACAAATAATTTCTTCCACAAAAGGTTTCAGTTTAGCAATAGTATCCGGTGGAGCAACAGGTGTAGCAATAACTATTTTTAATGGTTCTTTCGACCGGATCATTTTTACTGCTGCGAGAATTGTGTTCCCGGTAGCAATCCCATCGTCAACAAGAATGACTGTTTTGTTTTTCAGTTCAAGTGGAAGTTTATCGCCCATAAACTTATCGTACCGTTCCTTCAGTGATTTGCGAATCCTGCTGACTTCTGAATGAATGTAGGCATCGGGGATGTCAAAACGGGGATCAATCAATTGACTTTCCAGGCTTACTGCTCCGATCGCAAGCTCCGGGTTTTCCGGGTGCCCGATCTTTTTCACCAGCAACAAGTCCAGGGGAAAATTCAATGCTTGCGCAAGCACCATTCCCGGGGGAACCCCCCCTCTGGGCAGCGCCAGGATTACTCCATTTCCACCTTTGTATTTTAGCAGGTGCGGAACAAGTTTTAATGCTCCATCCGTCCGGTCAGAATAGTTCATGGCAATGAAAACTCATGCTAAATTTACAAATGTCCGGCGAATTCCAACCTCTCAAAGTGAAATTATTTTTAACTAGCAGAATGTGATCATGGTCACAAATAACAATGAGTTTAGTCATTCAAAATTGAACGATTCAACAGTAGATTGATCTGTTTTAAAACCGGCCAATTACTGAAGGATATGACATGGAAAATGCTTAACTTTCTCATCAATCGCAGGTAAGTTCATGGCAATTTATTTGAATGTAAATCTTTACCATTTGTATCTCAAGATTTCAGAGTTATGAAACTGTCTAAAAAGCATTGCTTCTCCTTCCTTCAGCTAATCCTGATGTTCTCCATGAGTTTTGCCCAGGATGCAACGGAAATAGTTCGAAAGGCAGATGAACATGCCAAAAGCAAAACATCCGTCGCAGAAATCACAATCCAGATCATTCGCCCAACCTGGTCCCGGGAAATGAGTATGAAAACATGGATCAAAGGTAACGACCTCGCCATGCTCCTGATCACAGGACCGGCAAAGGATAAAGGGATCGTTTATCTTAAACGAAAAAAAGAAGTATGGAACTGGATTCCGTCGATTGAACGGAATATCAAACTTCCTCCATCCATGATGAGTCAGAGCTGGATGGGCACCGATTTTACGAATGATGATCTTGTGAAAGAAGCCAGTGTGGTTGTCGATTATAATCATCACCTGATTGGCGAGCAGGAAATTGATGCCAGGGATTGCTATAAAATTCAAATGATCCCAAAACCGGAAGCAGCAATCATCTGGGGAAAAGTGATTTTATGGGTTGATAAAAAAGATTTCATGATGCTCCGGGCGGAATATTATGATGAAGAAAATGAATTGATCAACACCATGACCACCGGTGATATTAAAATGCTCGGCGGCAAACTGCTTCCATCCAGGATGGAAATGATTCCACACGATAAAAAGGGGAATAAGACAATCATGATTTACAACTCGCTCGTGTTCGACACACCGGTCGATGACGGCTTCTTTTCCACTCAAAATATGCTTCGGGTAAAATGATCAACAAGCTGATCTGGCGGAATCTGTGGCGCAACCAAAGGCGGTCATTCATTGCGATGGCCTCTGTTGCATTTGCTGTTCTGCTTGCAGTAACCATGAAATCCATGCAGAAAGGAGTTTTTGACAACCTCATCAAGAATGTAGTGAGTTTTTACAGCGGGTACATTCAGGTTCACAAATATGGCTACTGGGAAGAACAGAACCTGGATAACAGTTTTGAATATTCCGGTGTTTTCATTGATTCCATTATGAAAGTGAGTAATGTGAGCGGCGGAGTCGCGAGAATTGAATCCTTTGTGCTGGCTTCATCCGGATCCTCCACCTACGGTTGTCTGCTGGTTGGCACACAACCGAAGGAAGAAAACCTCCTCACTTCGCTACAAAATAAAATTACAAGCGGAACGTATTTCAGTGACGGGAAGTCTGGTGCAATTGTTTCAGAAGGGCTTGCCATGCGCCTGGATGTTTCGGTCAATGATACAATTGTGCTCCTTGGACAGGGCTATCATGGAACAACTGCGGCAGGCAAATACCCGATCTCCGGTCTTGCACATTTCGGTTCTCCGCAACTGAATGACGGACTTGTCTTTCTGACGCTGGCAACCGCGCAGGATTTTCTTAGTGCCGGGAATAAAATCACAACGATTGCAATCAATGTCTCGAGTCCGGCCTTTCTGGAACAATCCGCCGCAGCGATCTCGACATCTTCCGGAAAAGAATATGAGGTACTGACATGGAAAAATATCATGCCGGACATTGACAACCATATGCGTGCCGATAACATCGACTTCTACATTTTCGTCGGTGTACTGTACCTGCTCATCGCCTTTGGATTGTTTGGAACCATCCTGATGATGTTGACTGAACGCCGGTATGAACTGGGAATGATGATGGCAATCGGAATGAAAAGAATGCATCTTGCGCTGATGCTGACCGGTGAAACAATTCTGATTTCAACTCTCGGTACAATTTTCGGATTGCTGCTCAGCTACCCGGTAGTAAAATACTTCGAGCAACATCCGCTCGTCTTCAGCGGAGGCCTGAAGGAAGCATATACAAAATTCGGTTTCGAACCGATCTGGCCGGCTACGTTGGAATTAAACATATTTCTTACCCAGGCTGCCATTGTATTTGCACTTTCCCTGATCATCGGTCTATTCCCGTTAGTTAAAATAATGAGGATGGATGCCATTACAACCATGAAGAGATAAAAAACCCGTAACATGATCATCAAAGTAGCCTGGAGAAACGTGTGGAGACACAAAACAAGAAGTGCTGTCATCGTTTTTTCGGTTATGTTCGGCATTTGGGCCGGAATTTTCATGCAGAGTTTTATGAATGGAATGGTTGAACAACGGGTGAGAACATCCATTCAAACAGAAGTATCTCACCTGCAAATCCACAACCCCGGATTTTCCAAAGACCATGATGCAAATTACTTTATTCCGGATGGTCCGGCTTTCGTGAAAACAATTTCCGGTTTTCCACAAGTTCAATCCGTTTGCGGACGGGTGATAGCAAAAGGAATGATCGCTACTTCCAGTGGAAGCGCCGGAATAAAAATCAATGGAATTGAACCTGCTGCTGAACGTAGCACAACACAACTGGATAAGAGTTTAATAGAAGGCAATTATTTGTCAACGGAGGGTAAAAACGAAATCTTCATCGGCGAAAAACTGTTGAAGAAACTAAAGCTTAAATTAAAATCCAAAGTTGTATTGACTGTCATGGACAAAGACAACAACATTGCTTCCGGTGCTTTTCGTATCCGCGGAATTTTTCGTACCCAAAACACTCCTTATGATGAAGCAAACGTTTTCGTCTACGGAAAGGATCTGTCCGAATTGCTTGGAACTCCCGGTGAAATCCATGAGATTGCAGTGCTACTGAAATCCAATGCAGCGCTGGATTCAACCTGCCAAAAATTGCAATCCGGCTGGCCCTCGGTAAAAACTGAAACATGGAAAGAAATTGCGCCGGAAATCGATCTCACTGTAAGTGTCGCCAATCAGAGCTTTTATATATTTATGGGCATCATCATGCTGGCGCTCGCTTTCGGCATTGTCAACACCATGCTCATGGCAATTTTGGAACGCACCCGTGAAATCGGAATGTTAATGGCTCTGGGAATGAATAAAGCGAAAGTGTTCTACATGATCTTTCTTGAAACGCTGTTTCTTGTATTCTGCGGAACACCCTTCGGAATCATTCTTTCACTCATCACAACCTATTACTTCGGTAAATACGGAATTGACATGTCCGGATACAAGGAAGTATATTCAAGTTTTGGTTATAGCGAAATGATATACCCGACAATCAATTTGCGTGACTACAGGATTATTCTTGAGCTGGTGGTTGCGACTACCATTTTTTCTTCTTTATTCCCAGCACGGAGAGCTTTAAAACTGAATCCTTCAGAAGCCATCAGAAAATAAAACGATATGGATACTGTCATTGACACACACAATGTATTTAAAATCTACAACGAAAAGTCGATCCCGGTTTACGCAGTGAACGGGGTTCATCTCCATATCGAACGGGGCGAATTCACAGCACTGGTTGGCCCTTCCGGTTCCGGAAAGACCACATTGCTGAACATGATCGGCGGACTGGACAAACCGACCGGCGGGTATGTGGAAATTAACGGGCAAAATATCACAAAGATGAATTCCAATGAACTCATCAATTTCCGTATGCGCAATATCGGATTCGTGTTTCAGTCATACAATCTGATCCCGGTTTTAACTGCCAGTGAAAATATTGAATTCATCATGTTGTTGCAAAAGGTGAATAAAAAAGACAGGAAAAAAAGGGTGCTTGAATTGCTGAAGGAGATCGGGATTCCCGACAAAGGAAACATACGACCGTCAGAATTATCCGGCGGACAACAACAGCGTGTTGTGGTAGCACGTGCACTGGCCTCCAAACCGGCTTTTATACTTGCGGACGAACCCACCGCCAATCTGGATTCGGTTTCCGCATCCAACCTTCTTGATATCATGGAGAAACTGAATACAGAAGAAAAAATGACCTTCCTCTTTTCTACACATGATCAACGGGTAATCGACCGGGCTCATCGTGTAATCACACTGCAGGATGGAAAGGTAACTTCGGATGTCCCCGGGAAAGAAGGGATCGCGTCGGATCGTATCCTGGAACACAAGAAATGAATTGGAAATGAGGACCCGCTTACTGTTACTTTTTATTTTGTTTTTCAACCTACCGGCAAGGGCTCAGGTTACTGCATTGAAATCCCGGGAACTCAAAGGCTATATCAAGGATCTGCAATCTGTTTCCTTCCTGGACAACCCTGACTCTGTCACCACTGCCAGCCTGATACACAACCGGATCAATTTCCGTTGGAATGCCACAGAAAAATTGTACGCACGCATAGAAATCCGGAACCGTATCTATTATGGAGAACAGGTTGAACGTACTCCTGGTTTCGGGAAATACATTGATACAGATGAAGGCTATTTCAAACTTGGCAAATTGTGGGTGGACAGAAAATCAGTGGTTGCGCATTCCGAATTAGACCGTGCAATGATCGGTTTTGCAGATGAAAAATTTAGCATTGTAGCAGGAAGGCAGCGGATCAACTGGGGCATCAACTCACTCTGGAACCCTAACGATTTATTTAATGCATACAATTTTCTCGATTTTGATTATGAAGAACGACCGGGGACAGATGGCCTGAGACTTCAGTATTTCCTCACTCCATCCACTTCGCTCGAGGCTGCATATAAACCATCGAAGAAAACAGACCAATCTGTTGCTGCATTGCTTTTCAAGATGAACAAATGGAAATATGACTTCCAGTTCCTTGGCGGTGTATACAATTCTGATCTTGTAGCCGGTGCAGGCTGGGCTGGAAATTTAAAAGACGCAGGGTTTAAAGGGGAAATTTCATTTTTCACACCCAAGAATGCTATCCTTAAAAAAAGAGCCTCCTGGACCGCAGCTTCGTCAATGGACTATTCATTTCAAAACAATCTGTATTCAACAATCGGATTACTCTATCAAAGTGAACCACTTGTCAGCGGGCCAGGCAATGCACCGTTTTTAAATTCAGAACTGAGTGCAAAAAATCTAATGCCGTATAAATTTTCCTTTTTTGCAAGCATTGTAAAACAATTTACTCCCCTGCTTACGGGCAATTTTACAGCAATTTACTCTCCCACACAGAACAGTACGATTCTGTTCCCATCCATTTCGTATAATCTTTCACAATCTTTCGATCTTGATTTAGCGATTCAATCCTTCTTCCGGGAAGTTTCGGGAACTTACCGGACCATCAGTAATTCAGCATTCCTGAGAATGCGGTATAGTTTCTAAAACTATTATTGCACATTTCTTTCTCTATTGGATGATTAATTTGCCCATTGTGACAAGATTCTCTCCGTCTGATGCTAAATAGAAATACAGGCCCTTTGGATGATCGCCGATGTTGACTGAATGATTCTGATTATTCAACATACCAGAATAAACTTTTTCTCCCAGCATATTTACAATTTCTATCCGGATACTTTTATACTCGTATGGAATGGTGAAGTAAAAAATGCCGGCACCGGGATTTGGATATACGATTGTATTTGAAAATAAATTACTCAAGGAAACCACCGCTGTTGTACTGCATGCAGCTGAAACAAACCGTGATAAAAGTCGAACATACGAAGCCTGGGTATAAATGCCGGCTTCAGTAACAGTCCATGAATTTTGCGGCCAGCCGGTATTCCAATCCTGATAGGATTTTTGCATGGGTTGTCCAAGGGGCGGTGTAACGAGTGATGGGTTGCATAAATTATTGTACGTTGAACAGCCGGCAGGGCAACAACCGTCAACATCATAGGTTGGATTCGGACCTCCGGGGACATAACCGGGTGCCGGTCCGTACATGGAAGTACCGGCACGGTCCCAACGCACACTCCCGTCTGCAAACCAACTATGATAAAATTCGTTGATTGATTTTTCTGCGCCGAAACTGCCCATATTGCTCAGGTAACAAAAAGCGGTAGGGTTTACACCATGAAAATAATTTACAAAACCAAGTGCCGCTTCAAGATAAACCGGATCATTTGCCGAATCCAGGTTATACGTAAGCATATTACTATACATGATTCCTTGCCTTCCTTTTGTCGTATTGCTTCCCCATGTATAATTCTGATCTGACAAAAATGCCCGGTAAGCATCGGAATGATTCAGAAAGGCCGGCAAATTATCGAAATTGCCTGTGGTCATAGAATTCGCAAAGGCGTTCCGGATGGCGGTCCTGACAACCGGGTCAATACCGGTCAATGAACTGTAATACAACAGAACATCCTGGGCTGCACTTTCAAAAGGATAAGCAAAGTTCCATTGTATGAGATGAAGTTGGGAATAATTATTTTCAAAGAAGGATTTGTACACCTGATCACCGGTAGCTGAGAAAAGAAATGCAGCAGCTGCAAGCTGCCGCTGCAGTGTTCCATAACTGTCCGTCTCCTGCTCACCGGCACCAACTACACCGCTGTTGTAAAATGTTGTTGCAGGATTTACTGAAGCCCAGTTCCAGGCATTTACAGCTGCATTTCGTAAAACGGTCGAATAAGTCGTTAGTCCGACAGTATTGAATTGTACTGCACTCAGTGCAAACAGTGCTGAAGCCGTATAAGAAGCGGAAGTCGTTGCAGGACCATAGACCCTTGTATTTACATCTGCTGAAGGAGGACTTGCATCGCCGAAATTGGCAACTCCGACAATACTCAAAACCGAGCCGTCTGGATTTTGCATCTTTAAGAGCCAGTCCAGTTCATATTTCATTTCATCGAGTAGGTCCGGTACTCCATTACCGGATTCAGGCAGATTGTAATCATCACTCCAGGCTGCAGGATTGCCGGCATAGGCCAGCAATAAATCAATTCCCGTTTCAAAAGTAAAATTGACATATTTATTGTAGTCGCCTGCATCGTGCCATCCTCCGCTCAGATTCTTCGAGGTAGAAACGGAATTATTGTTGTACAACCGGCAATCCGGATCCTGAAGTATTCCAAGGTGACAGGCAGAATCCGCCCAGCCTGATTGCGTGTAAGGCAACGCTTTTGAAGTACCGCAACGCTGATAATAAAACATTCGCATTGCCTGTTTGAGGATATTTTCATACACACAATCATCAATTTCGCTCGAAGCCAAGCTCGACACCCTGCAGCCGCGTCCGGCGGCGCTTGCGGTCGA
>DAORHY010000111.1:0-10301 GCA_035438225.1 Bacteroidia bacterium | reverse complement strand
GTATTCAATTTCTATTTCAATTCATCTTCGGTATACAAACAGGTCGGATTTAGTGCAGCGATGAATGCGGCAACCATTCCTGTCATTTATTCTCCGCACGATGTAATTTATAATCTGCCGCTTCAATTTGGGGCTGACGATTCATCCGCAAGCGGATATGAGCTGGATCTTACTTCCACACTTGGTTTGTATTATAAGGTGAACCGCACGCGCCATACTGTTGCAGATGGATGGGGAACACTGACAACACCCTATGGAACCTTCAATGCTCTTCGTGTCCTTTCCACCATAAGTGAGCGGGATAGCATTTATATCGATTCGCTTTCTTTCGGATTTACAACACCTGCTGTGATCACAAAGGAATACAAATGGCTGGGAACTGGAGAAGGGATACCCTTGCTGCAAATAAATACGACCAATAATGGTGTTGTCACACAGATAACGTACAAGGATTCGCTTCCGGGTTCGACCACGGGAATGCCGGATCAGATTGCGGCTAATCCCATCCGGAGTTTATTCCCGAATCCTGCTGCGGGAGCATCGGTATTAAACATTGACCTCAGACAGGCCTCACTGGTTAAGATTCAAGTCCTCGATGGTACAGGCCAAGTGGTGTACCAGTCTCCGGAACAAAAGATGGATGCCGGTAACCATTTTTCATTGCTGAACAATGAAACTCAAAAATTGAATGCCGGGACTTATTTCGTGAGGTTATTTGTGGACGGAAAGACAAGCATGCAGAAATTGATCGTTGTGGAATGATCAGGATTGTTTCAGCTCTCTTCGTAAGGCAATCATTTTTACTGCAGTCACCGCAGCTTCAATGCCCTTGTTTCCGTATTTACCGCCGGCCCTGTCCAGTGCTTGTTGCATAGTATCCGGTGTGAGTACGCCAAAGATGAAGGGGAGAGAAAATTTTACTCCGAGGTTCATCAATCCGTCCGCCACGGCACTGCAGATAAAATCAAAATGACGTGTTTCTCCCTGGATCACACAGCCCAGGCAGATTACAGCATCCGGAGATTCCTTTTCGGCCATCCATTGCGCTCCCAGTGGCAATTCAAAACTGCCTGGAACCGATTTACGGAGGATGTCGGCAGGGGAACAACCCAATTCGAGCAAACAATCCCTGACTCCTGTAAATAACGCTTCGGTGATTTCGGTGTTCCATTCGGAGACGACTACAGCAATACGCATCCCGGAGGCCGAAGGAGTAGAGGCAGCTTCAAATTCGCTGAGATTTTTATTCAGAGTAGACATGCTGTTAAAAAAGAAAACCGGACGACATGCCCGGTTTTTGTTATTTTAATTTCCAGCCAGGGAATTTGCCCGGGCAATGTACTTGTCAATCTGTGCGCCTTCCGGTGAAGACGGATAATCCTTTTTCAGGCGTTCGTACACATCGGAAGCTCCTTTGTAATTTCCATTTGATTCGAGCGCTCCGGCCCATTTCATGAGCATCAGGGGAGTCGTGAAGTTATTGGGGTTTTCCTTCGAGGCTTTTTCATAATAAGAAACTGCTTCCCCTGTATTTTTCAATTCCATGTATGCATCACCAATGGCACCAAGTACAATAGCCCCGGTTACCTCGTCTTTCACATCATAGCTTTTTAGCATGTCGATGGCCTTGTCGTATTCTTTTTGCTTCATATAAGCCATGCCTAAGTAATAACGGGCAAGATTACCGGAAGGACTGACACTGTATTCGTTTACGATTTCTTCAAGGCCGGGATGGTTTCCATCTCCGTTAACGGCAAGACGCAGGGAATCATTTTTGAAATGCTCTTCAGCACGAAACAATTCTTTCTGAGCTTCGGTTTCTTTACCGGCAACGTATACATTCTGGTAAAACAAATACCCGCCGACTGCCAACAACAGGGCAACGATGATGATTCCGAGGCTTTTTTTATTCTGATCAATAAAATGTTCCGTTTTACCGAGTGCTTCGGTAACGATAAAGTCTTGATCCTGTGGTTTTTCTGCCATTGTGAGCGTGTTATATTTTAAAAACAGGCTGCAAAAATACTCTTTTTTCCAATATTATCAATTGCTTTTCATCTCCCGGTTGTCAACAGTTATTCAAACCTGGATCGCTTCCGGGAAAGATGTTATTTTTGCAGTGTTTCAAATCAGAAAGGATGAAAAAATCTGCTTTTTTTGCCTCAATCCTCACAATGTTATTTGCATGTTCCGGCGGTAACGATAAGGTGGATAACGGGACTAATTACGGGGAAGCTTTTGATACTTCGGGAGCAATATCCATGGCTGACCTGGCTGCTCAGATGTCTGGAAAAAGTGTTGTGGATTGCAAAGTAAAGGGAACGATTGCTGAAGTTTGTCAGTCAGAAGGATGCTGGTTTACAATTCGCCGGGAAGGTGGAGAACCGGTAACCGTCCGGATGAAAGATCACGCTTTTACAGTCCCGAAAAATATATCTGGAAAAACAGCATATTTTAATGGACAAGCTGTCATTGAAACAGTGTCGGTAGAAACCCTGCAGGATTATGCAAAGGATGCCGGTAAGAGTGATGCTGAAGTGGAAGCAATTCGCGAACCCGGTATTGAATTGGTGGTAGAAGCCAAAGGAGTGATTCTTCAATGATGGTCACAGTCCTCAGGAGTTTTCATTTGATCTGTCTGATCCTGCTTTTTTTTTCCACCGGAAGCCTGGCACAGACGGACGACAGCGGGTATCCGGTGCTTGAAAAGGGAAGTGCAGCTGTAAACATTTCCGGTACCGATACTTCCGGAAAGTTGATTCCATTGTTTTCCCTTAAAAATAAATACATTTTGTTATTTTTTTATGAGACCTCCTGTCATCTGTGTGAAGCCATTCTTCCGGAAATGAAAGAGCATTACCGGGCATGGAAAGAACAGGGCTGTGAAATATATGCCATTCCACTGAACAGGAATTATGAGGAATGGAAATTGCTGATGCTGAACAATCAATTTCCATGGATCAATGTCATTGATACCACGAATGCAGATGGAGTACGTAGTGCCTATAAAATTACAGTAACACCGACAGTCTATGTGCTGGATTCCGAAAGGAAAATAGCATCATCGAGGTTGGCGAGGCCGGAGAAAATTGATGAATGGTTATTGCATCACAGCAAAAGCAATTCCGAAAAAGATGAATGAAATAAAACTCATAGAATGTCCGCGGGATGCCATGCAAGGCTGGCCGGAATTCATACCCACAGAACAGAAGATCTTATACCTGAATTCTTTGTTAAAAGTCGGTTTTGATACCCTCGATTTTGGAAGTTTCGTATCCTCCAAAGCGATTCCCCAATTGCGGGATACACCCGAAGTGCTCGCGGGCCTGGATCTTTCATCTACCGGAACAAAATTACTGGCAATCGTTGCAAACGTGCGGGGAGCAGAGCAGGCTGTATCTTATGATGAAATTTCCTGTCTTGGGTTTCCGTTTTCGGTCTCGGAAGAATTTCAGAAGCGAAATACAAATTCTACCATTAATGAATCGCTGAGCAGGGTGGAAGAAATTCAGAAACTGTGTATCCAACGGGATAAAACCCTGGTCATTTACATTTCGATGGGTTTCGGAAATCCTTATGGTGAAGCCTGGAATCCTGAAATCGTGATCAATTGGGTCCGCAAATTGTCTGAGATGGGAATAAGAATTATTGCTTTGTCGGATACTGTTGGAGTGAGTAATAAAGAAAATATAGCAGCTCTGTTCAGTCAATTGATCCCGGAAATAAGCGGAGTGGAGTTCGGAGCTCACCTTCATTCTCATCCGATGACCTGGCAGGAAAAAGTAGAGGCAGCGTACATGAGCGGGTGCCGTCGTTTTGATTCCGCGATGAAAGGGATCGGAGGATGCCCAATGGCCAATGACGATCTTGTCGGGAACCTGGCAACAGAAAACCTGGTGGCCTATTTTAAAGGGATTTCCGACCTTGGCCTGAAAGAAAACGCCTTCCGGGATTCCTTATCGATGGCAGCTGGGATTTTTCATTGATTTTTCCTGCAACTTTTTTCCTGTATTACGTTTCGGAAAGGATACGGAAATTGTTGAAAAAAGATTATTGATTCACTTCAGATTCATCCTGTTACTCAGGCAATAGATTAAATTTGCACAAGAATATAAAAATCGGATTTCCGTTAATATTTCATGAACCAACGCCTTAAGCTCACCAGTTTATTTGTATTCCATCTTGTCCTTTTTTTGGGATTTTTGCCATTGTCGTCAGAAGCGCAGCGAACAGGCTATGTTCAGGTAAACGGTAAAGCCAGGCAAAACAACCGCCCCATAGGAGGTGTTGTTGTAAAAATCACCAGTCCAGGTGTTCCTGATCAGACCGTTACATCCAAGGATAACGGTACTTACGTTTTCAACCTAGATTTGCAAAAGAAATATACCATCTCATTCGAGAAACCGGGATTGGTTTCAAAAATGGTCGAATTCAATACTGTGGTTCCTCCGGATCAAAGCGATATCATTTACCAAAATGAATTTGCGATAGATCTTTTTGAAGATGTTGCCGGTGTCTCCCAGAATACAGCAATGAATAAGCCGGTTGCCAAGATTTCTTACAATCCGACGTATGAGGATTTCGTGCACGACCCTACATATACTAAGCAGATACAGAATGAGCAGGACCAGGCCAGAAAAGCTGCGGAAGAAATAAGGCGTCAGCAGGAAAGAGCACGTCTTGATTCGCTGAATAAAGTCTGGAATGATTCTCTGGCCAAAGTGAAAGCAAGAGAAGCTCAGTTGCTTGCCCAGCAATCGGAACAGGAACGATTACGCAAGGAACAGGAAAAAGCCAGACAGGATTCTATTGCCCGTGCTGCTGCGGATGCCATGGCGCAAAGTCTTGCACTGTCCAGGGAAAAAGCAAGGCAGGATAGTATTGCAAGGATAGAAGCACAGGCTCAGGCAAAAGCAAAAGCGCAGCAGGATTCAATTGCGCGGGCTGAATCGGAACGTAGCCGGAAAGATTCACTTGCCCGTGTAAAAGCGGATGCAGATGCCAAAGCGCTGGCAGAAGCTAAATTGAAAGCAGATGAAAAAGCCCGCCAGGATTCCATCCTGCGCGCACAGGCACAGGAAGCCGCAAGAAAAAAGGCTGAGGCAGACAGTATCAGTCAGGCACAAGTTGCAATGGAACGTGCCCGGTTGAAGGCGGAAGCTGAACTCAAAGCCAGTGAAAAAGCAAGGCAGGATTCCATAGCACGTGCAATAGCTGCAGCGGAAGCAAGACAAAGGGCACTTTCAGATTCGCTTGCCTCTGCCGAGTCCGCTGCAAAAGCAAGAGAGAAACAGAGACAAGATTCAACTGTAAGAGCACAAACAGCGCTGAAGGATCGCGAGAAATTTGTAGCCGATTCCGCCGCCAAGGCAATCGAAGAAAAAGCAAAAATTGCCGCCCTTGAAAAATCAAGACTGGAATCGGAAGCAAAATCAAAATTAAAGGCACAGCAGGATTCCATTGCTCAGGCCCAGGCTGCAGAGAGCGCGAGGAAGAAAGCGACTGCCGACAGCCTTGCGCTTGCCGAAGCTGACGCAAAAGCTAAATTGGCTCAATCCATTGCTGAACGTGAAAAATTCCGTCAGGATTCTATAACCAAAGCACAGGAAGACATCCGTAACCGCCAATTGGCGGAAGCGCAGGCAAAAGCAGATGCTGAAAAGAAGAAAAAAGAGGAGGACGAAAATCAGCGTCTCATGGCTGCTCGGGAAAAGTCCCGCCTCGACTCACTTGCAAAAGCAGACGCTGAACGCCTGAAAAATGAAGCTCTTTTAAAAGCTCAGGCTGACAATGAAGCCAAAGCCAAAGCGGAAGCAGAACGCATCCGGAAGCAAAACGAGGATAAAGAAAGACAGGATTCAATTGCTACTGCACAAAGGCTGAAAGCAGAGAAAGATGAACAGGACCGCAGGGCAAAAGCACTAGCTGAAATTGAAGCGAAAAAACTGGCCCTTTCAAAATCAAACGCAGGCGCGGAGGATAAAGCGAAAGCTCCACCAAAAGCAGCCGCCGTTCCTAAAATTAAAGATTCGGATTACCACGAAGGTATCACTGAAGAAACCGTCAATGAGAGTGCACGTACGATATATCGGACAGTGGTTAAAATTGATGGTACTGCGGTAAACTATCAGAAAATTGTATACAACTGGGGCGGTGTGTTCTTCTTTAAAAACGAAAGCAATCTCACTCAATCACTTTTTGACCAGGAGATAAAAAATGCCAAAGCCGCTTTAAATAAGTAGTGGTGCTTTGAACTACAGTGCTGACAATCCTTCAGTATTTTGAAATTAAATGGTTGAGAGAGGTAATTTAACCTGCCTGCAGCGGCTGTATAATAGTTTCGCTACTTTCTTACAGTTTTTCAACTTCTCTCCGGTCGGTTCGTAATACAAAAAGAAGAATTCAAACTTTCTTCTTTCCTTGAAAAGCCGAAAAAATACAAAAAGCCGGATTCGTTTAGCACCCCGTACAAAACAAAAGATGTCGATACGGAAGGTGGCTGCAATTGCATCCTTTGCGGCCGCTGCATTTGGCTTGTTTTTTATGTATGGAAATTTCGGAACCTCGCAGGAATCTTTTGCGGCATTGGCCATGCATGGAACGAAAACAGTATCATCCGCTAACACCATTCTCAATGAATACACATCCCTCACAGGCAATGTGAGCGCAGGTGGTAAAACAATCAATGTCAGTAATTCTTCGCTGAATGCTAACGGTCGCTTCAGTAGCAACCTTCAGGTCGGAGAGTTGGTGATGATCATTCAGATGCAGGGTGTGACTTTTACAGAAACGAATGACTCAACATACGGTAAGATTACTGCTTACAACAACTGCGGCAGGTACGAATTCGGTGAAGTATTTTCCATTCCGAGTGCTACACAAATTAAATTCGTAGCCGGGTTAAAATACAGTTATACTTCCAGTGGTAAAGTTCAAGTCATTCGTGTTCCACGATACAGTACACTGACTATCAACAGCGGTGCCTCAGTAACTGCACCGGCATGGAACGGGACCACAGGAGGTATTGTTGCCGTAGAAGCCAATAATGGAGTCACACTCAACGGGACCATAGATGTCAGCGGAAAAGGATTTCGCGGGGGAGTGGTCGAACAGAATTCCAACATTCCTGGCGACCACGTAAAATGGCGTTCTGCATCTGCTTTAGATGGTGGTGAAAAAGGAGAATCAGTTGCCGGGTACCAAGGCAGCTACGCTGCGGGCAGATATGGTCGCGGGGCACCTGCAAATGGCGGAGGCGGTGGAAATTCACATAACGCATCAGGGGGAGGAGGGGCCAATTCAGGCGTGGTGGCTTCCTGGAATGGAAAGGGGAATCCGGATAATTCATCCTCGAATTGGACTACTGCATGGAATCTGGAATCTCCATCTTTTTCTACCAATGTTTCATCCGGTGGTGGTCGTGGCGGATATTCGTATTCGGCGAATGCAGCGAATCCCAAAACAAAAGCTCCGACAAATTCTACCTGGGGTGGCGATAATCGTTATAACGTTGGTGGTTGGGGTGGAAGGCCTTTGGATTATTCCGGGGGGCGTATATTCTTTGGCGGCGGCGGTGGTGCAGGCGATTCGAATGACGGAACCGGAACCAGTGGAGCTGCAGGAGGAGGAATTGTATACATACTCAGCGGAAGAAATGTCAATGGTTCAGGAAGTATCTTAGCGAATGGCGATGATGCTGCTACGACCACAGGCCCGCAGGGTTGGGATGGAAGCGGCGGCGGTGGTGGTGGTGGTGCTGTTCTCATCTATACGCAGGGACAAACAGTCAGTGGAATTACCATCAATGCAAAAGGTGGAACCGGTGGAAACCAGTATTTGGTCGGGGATCCTGAAGCAGAAGGTGCAGGCGGTGGCGGTGGCGGCGGTTACATCTCCACAACAACAGCATCCGGTCTCACCCGCAATGTGAGTGGCGGATCCCAAGGGGCAACGAACTCTTCTACCATGGTAAATTTTCTTCCCAATGGTGGAACAGCCGGAGGTGCCGGAACGATTACTACTGGCCCTCTGAATCCATATTCAGGTACAGTCACGCTTCCTATCGATTTGAAAAATTTCTATGGCAAAGTAGATGGCGGAGTTATAATACTGAATTGGATCACAGCATCAGAAATCAACAATGAATATTTCACACTGGAGCGAAGTCCGGATGGATTGAATTATATTCAGTTGGGAACAGTTCAAGGTGCCGGCAATTCGACACAGGAAATACACTATTCCTATCCGGATGACGGCCCATTGGAAGGCGACAACTATTACAGGCTTACTCAGACAGATTTTGATGGGAAATCGGAAACTTTTCCTCCCATTCATCTTGAATATCAAATGAAGGATACAAAGGAGCCTGTTTTCAAGGCAGGTCCGAATCCTTTTACCGACCGGATGAAAATTGATTATGAAACATCCAAGGATGCTGAGGTTGAATTCCAGCTTTATTCAATATCCGGACAGCTTGTCAAATCCGCAAAGGAATTTTCAGGCAATGGCATGAATTCTTTTCAATGGGATGAGCTCGGCGATTTGCCAAAGGGCACATATATTTTAATTCTCCTGGCCGGCGAGACAAAATCCAGGGCATTACAAATGATTAAGCAATAAACCGGTACTCTCAGAAGTTCTTTCCGAATAAGCTTCGCTTCTTTAGTGCCAACTATTTCTGAAATTTTGTCTGTTCAGGTTTGGATTTTGCGGCCTTTTTGTCAATAGAATTTTCTTTTTTTGCCAACTTGTCGGAAAAACTGCCTGACCTGAATGTATTTTTGCTCTGGTATAAGACTTGTCGGAAGATGTTCACCTAACAAAAAATAAGGAGGACAAAATATGACACTCGTAAAATTCAGAAATGCTAAACCGGCAGACAGGCTTGCAGGATTTCCATCCATCTTTTCAGATTTCTTCAACGATTTTGTCAATGAAGATATGTTGCCGCACAATGTTTTCAAATCCGTTCCTGCTGTAAACATCAGTGAACAACCGGATTTATATCGCGTAGAACTTGCTGCACCTGGAATGAAAAAAGAAGATTTTAAAATTAACGTGGAGAATGGTTTGATGACAATCCGGGCGGAGAAGAAAGAAGAAAAAGCAGATGAAAATTCAAAGTTCACACGAAAGGAATTTTCGTATTCTTCCTTTAGCCGCACATTTACACTGCCGGAACACGTAAATACAGAAAACATCACAGCGGAATACGTCAATGGCGTTCTCACACTTTCACTTCCCAAAAAGGAAGAAGTAAAGAAAAATCCGGTGAAGGAAATATCAGTGAAGTGATTTCTTATGTTGGTTGATTTAGCTGTCCCGGTTGATTTCGGGGCAGCTTTTTTATTTGACTCCGGCAACTACAGAGGGAGTCAATACACTGAAATTTGCTACCTTTGGCACTTCAATTCTCCCTGCATTTTGCCGGAATAAAAACTAGTTTTGTGAAAAGTGAAAAACCGGTCATTCTGGTGACCAATGACGATGGTATTACCGCTCCTGGATTGCATAACCTGGTTCAGGCCATGGAAGGACTCGGAGAGATCTTTGTAGTAGCACCCGATAGTCCACAATCCGGAATGGGCCATGCGATTACCATCAACCAGCCCTTGCGCCTCGATAAAGTAGAGGTGTATCCCCAACATCAATGGTATCAATGCAGCGGCACTCCTGTGGATTGTGTCAAAATCGCAATCGATAAAATACTCCACAGAAAACCGGATCTCTGTGTTTCCGGAGTCAATCACGGTAGTAACTCCTCGATCAATGTCATTTATTCAGGAACAATGTCCGCTGCGATGGAAGGAGCCATTGAAGGTATTCCTTCGGTTGGGTTCTCCCTTCTGAATTATGCGCTGGATGCTGATTTCTCGGCCTCCCGGGCGTATGCAAAGGTGATTGCGAACAATGTACTCACACATGGATTACCGCACGGTACATTGTTGAATGTAAATATCCCCAATCTTACGCTGGATGAAATCAGAGGTGTGAAAGTTTGCCGACAGGCAATGGCAAAATGGGTGGAAGAGTTTGATGAACGCCTTGATCCCAACAAAAGAAAATATTACTGGCTTACCGGAAAATTTACAAATGGTGACCGTGGTGAGGATACCGACGAATGGGCATTGAGTAATGGTTTTGTATCCGTCGTCCCGGTACAGTTTGATTTTACTGCGCACCATGCAATTTCATTTTTAAATGAATTGAATTATGACCTGGAAAAATAAAATTGGGGATTCTTTTGTCCTCGGTTTATTTTCAGGGGCCGCGCTACTCGTTGTGAGTTATTTTCTGTTTGA
>DAORHY010000110.1:0-10309 GCA_035438225.1 Bacteroidia bacterium | reverse complement strand
ATTGATAAAGGAGTAGTGGGTGATCAATCCCACTGCCAAGTCTTTAGCACAAGCCCGAGCGCCGGAGGACTTGGCCCTCTACCCGCTACGCAGGATATCACACCTGCTGACCGAATCTTTAACGCAATCTCGCTGCGCAGGATATAACCTCACTTAAAACCTCATCGCTGCAAAGGATTTCTTTTAAATCCTTTGCCCTTAAACTTTGTGATATTCTTGCCTCCCGGCAAGCAGGCATCTACTGATCTATGCTTTCCAGCTTTCAAATTTGAGTTTGTAATTTACAGGAGAGAAACGGATATAAATGGTGTCACTTTGGAACCAATGTCCACTGGAGTGTTTTGCTAACGACCTATCATCCTTACGGGACTAAGTCATCTTAAGCTTTTGGATACAGACCTCGGCTCTCTCGTGTGTTTCGATCAAATATGCGGCCCATACAGTGCGATGTAATACATTGTGCGTCTAGATTGAGTCGTATCTTCCATATATGGTGCTAAATAAAATAACCTGCCTTTATTGGATGCACTGGTCATTTTATCTTTGGATCTTTGAAAAATGAGCAAACAAATAGACAATGTAATTCAACGAAAAATTCATGAGCTGCGTGGTGTAAAAATCATTCTCGACTATAACATAGCGAAACTATATGATGTACCAACCAAAGTTTTGAAACAGTCGATTCGTAGAAATAAAGACCGTTTCCCCGAAGATTTTATGTTTGAATTGATAGAAAACGAATGGCTAAACTTGAGGTCACAAATTGTGACCTCAAGTTGGGGAGGAATACGCTATCGTCCTGTTGCATTTACAGAATATGGTGTGGCCATGCTTTCCGGCTTGTTGCGCAGCGACACGGCTGTGAAAATGAATATAGAAATTGTGCGAACATTTATCCTTTTACGAAAATTAGCCAGAGAACATGGCGATCTTCGTGATAAGATTTTGGAAATGGAGCAACGTTATGATCGGAAATTTAACAACATTGAACAGGCGCTCGATTTCCTGCTACAAGAAAAATCAAAGAATGAAGATCTAAAGTCAAGAAGGAGAATTGGTTTTAAAAATGCCAAAAGTTGATAAATTTTATAATGGATTCTCCGCCGGGCCAAGTCTTTAACGCAAGCCCATGCGAAGCTGGACTTGGCCCTCTACCCAATTTCAAAGTGCACCATGCCGGCCGCATCCGGAAATCCGAACTGCTGCGGTTCAATTTAAACCGGCAGTGTATCCTCTAACCATTTCCCCCTATTTTTTCTACAATGCTTTCACTCCTCCGGAGTTTTTCGGGAGAATGGATGGTTGAGATGAGGGCGATCAATTCCTATCGATAATCAAAGCTGTTGGGATTTAATTTAAGCGATGTATTCTCCCGGCATTTCCATTCTATTCTTTTAACAACACGTTCACTCCTCCGGAGATTTTTTTGGTGGATTGATTTCTGAGAGGTGGTTGATCAAATCCTCCTGGCTCAGCGATGGTATGTGAAAAGCTACGGAAAAGCTCCGTCTGCCGCTGATTTGTTACTGTTGGATTCAAGCCTTTACATTTCGAACGGACATAGTTTAATTCCCTTGCACCCCATCCCAACCACTACATGCCGACCGGTAACTATGGTCCGCATGAACAGCTACATTCACCTTCGAAGATTGCTCTTCATTTGAAAGCAATACGCCAGAATGCACAATCGATGATCGCTTCTTCCTTCGGCGGTTCCACAGTGAGCAACGGTATAATAATTATAATTGGTTGTTGCTTTGTTTGAAGTTTTCCATAGATTTGGAACGTGTGCTTCTCTTCAATTTTGTAGTGAATCTTTCATCTTTATCCTCCTGCATATTCTCACCCGAAGCCTTTAAATTATTTAACGAAAAAAAACAATGTCTTTCTATGGCTGTAACTGAATTCCAGAGAAGAGGCGTTCCTTCACTTTCAGAAAATCCAATTTTAAGACATTTCACCTTCATCGCTTTGTATTTCTCACAGGGAATTCCTGAAGGAATTACCATTTTGGGAATACCGGCATGGATGGCGATGAACGGGAAAAGTGCCAGTGAAATAGCGGGATACAGTGCTGTAGTCTTGATTCCATTCAGCCTCAAAATTTTGCTGGCGCCAATCATGGAACGCTACACGTATCTCCCAATGGGACGCAGGAGGCCCTGGCTGCTGTTCGGGCAGTTTGGAATTCTCTGTAGTTTAATCGCGTTGTCGTATGTACCAGATCCGCTGAACAACATCCCCTTGTTGTCTGTTGCTGCCTTATTCGTACATGTTTTTATTTTGTTTCAGGACATTGCTACCGATAGTCTGGTAATTGATATCGTACCCGTTGAGCAACAGGGAAAAGCCAACAGCTTAATGTGGGGCTCAAAAACCATTGGCACTTCCCTCTCGCTGGCCATGGGCAGCTGGCTCATCAATCAAAACGGATTTTCAAATGCTGTTTTGACCATGTCTGTTTCGGTGCTCTTCATCATGCTCATCCCCCTATTACTGAAAGAAAGAAAAGGTGAAAAACTTCTTCCATGGACTCCGGGAAAAATCTCTCCGGATGCAGCCTTGTTGGTAGTTGACAGCTGGAAAAAACTGTTTAAATCATTTAAACAAGTCGTTTTATTAAAGAACACCTTACTCCTGTTATTTACTCTTTATATAACAATGGCCGCATTGCATTACCTGAGAACATTGTTACCGATTTTCACGATCAAAGAGCTTGGCTGGAACAATGTGTATTACTCCAAAATTTATTCGACTTCCAATTTAGCGGGAGGAATAATCGGCATGCTGATTGGCGGTATTTCAATCCAGCGGTTTGGTGTTATTCGAATGATTCAGGTCAGCCTTTTTCTGATGGCAATGCTTGTGACTTCCATTACTTTCTCTACTGCACTCTGGAAAAACGATAATTTTATTTTTTTCTTTATTGCAGTTTTTTGCACATTGCTGACCTTAATTACGATTGGCGGACTCGCTCTGGCGATGCACTTGTGCTGGAAACGTATTTCAGCGATTCAATTTACTTTCTGTATGACCATATTCAATCTTGGACTGGCATCAGGGGCAGCTTTCCTGGGTTTTCTTCGAACGTTTTGCGACTGGCAAATTATCTTTCTGGTTTTTACCGGGATGATCTTTGCAGCTATGGGTATCTGTTCCTTCATCAAAACAAACAGCCACAGGGAACACGTTGAGTTATTGGAAAGAAGCTATTTGGAAATATTAGAAGCGGAAAGCAATCTGCTGGTAAAATCTGAAACAAACTGACGATTCCCTCCACCTTCTAAGGATCAAATCAAAACCGCTGCCCGTTTGTAAAAGAGAGTGCCCCGGCTAACTCTTCTCTGTAAGGAAGGGTTTTTCAAAAACCATCGCAATCAGGAAGCAGATCGGGTGCCTGAACAGGATCTTACACTAAAATATTCTTAAAAACGTTTTAAAGAATACTCCGATTGTCTCCAGGGCTTGAAGAGAATTGTTGAAAACACTTGGCTTTGATTGCGACTCTTACCTTACCGGTAATTCTGATGTATTCATGGTACCATCAAAATCACAATCTGCAGCTTTAATAAACTCAACATCCATTGAATACAGAATACTAAATAACTGCTACGACAATTCATCAAATGCAATTTCCCGATTCAATTTCGGGTCGCATTAAATCTTTTCATCACCCAATAAATCAGACACACAATTCCGACAAACACCGCGATTGAAAATAATTCCATCCTGCTCAGGTTGGAAAGTACATACAGGATGGCTGTAATGGCGATACCCGGAATGATCAGTCCTCCGGGTGCTTTGAACGATTTTTCTGCGCCTTGTTCCGCTTTTCTGCTCCGGAGTTTTATTGTTGCCAGGACCACAGCAAGATAAATCAGGAGCAATGATCCGCTTGCCATTACAGCAAGTTGTTTAAAACCACCGGAGACAGCGAAAATAAAAATAGACACAGCAAACGTGATGACTGCAAGATGCGGAGTGGCAAATTTCGGGTGCACTTTACCAAGATACTTCGGAAACAATCCGTCCTTTGCGCCTGCAAACAACAAACGTGGCGACGCCAGCACATCGCCATTCACTGCACCCAAACCGGAAAGCGCAGCGGCAAAAAGAACAATCGTCACTCCGGTTGTCCCGGCAATTTTGTTCGCGATCCCGGCAAGCGGCGTGTCTTTGTATGCACTCATTTCAGCACCCAAAACTCCCTGGGTAATAATTTGGATCAGTATATAAATGCTAAACACCAAAATACCACCCAACAGAATTCCGCGCGGAACCGTACGTTTCGGGTCCTTAATTTCTCCACTCACGCTCAGAGAGGATTCAAACCCGGCCAAAGCAAAAAACAGAATCAGTGCGGTATCATTGAACGCTTTCAGCGAGGGAAAATATTCCATACGCAGATTGTTCATCTGTATATGTGCAAATCCAAAAAGTATAATTGCCAGCAGCGGCAGCAATTTTATAACCGTCACCAGTTCCACAAAGCGGACACTCTTCTTTGTATCCCGTACATTCACGAAAATCATCAGTCCGATGAGTACTGCGAAAAGCAGTGCACGCATGAGGCCCCCGTTAAAAATCGGGAACAAGACCGCGAGCGAATCCGCTACGATATTCATCACCGCCGCGTCCGATAAAATACTCCATCCAAAAAAGAAGAGCCAGTTCACAATAAATCCCGCGAAAGGTCCAAATGCGTTTTCAACATAAGCATACGAGCCACCGGAAGTTTTCACACGACTTCCTATTTCCACATAACAAAACATAATGGCTGCGAACATTATTCCACAGAGAATGTACCCAAGAATGGAAGCAGTTCCCAGCTGCAAACCGATAAGAGCAGGTAGGGCATAAATCCCGGCTCCAATGGAGAAGTTAATTACTGTAGCTGTCAAACCGGGCACACCAATGACACGCTTTAATCCTTCATTACTACTATCGTGGGACATAAATTAAAATTATAAAATCAAAATCAACAAAGAGGCAATCAAGAACTCATCACAAAATTCATTTCAAAAATTCACCGAGTATTCGGTGAAAATGATGCGTTCCCAATTCTTTGCTGGCGGAATATCTTCCCTGCGTGTAAAACCTGGACCGGATACCTTTCTGAACATTCTCTACAATTTCTTCGTCTTCCAGCTCAACCTTATCGAGAGCAGAGCCGGCACCGGTATTCAATTTTGAAGCATCCCAAACATAACTAAGGAATGTAACTTTACTTTCATTTACACTCAAAGGATTTACAATATTGACCGAAAGTCCCCATGGATAAAAGTTAAACATCATATTTGGGAAGACCCAAAAATAATAGGCCGCGACATGCTTACCATACTCAGGAGAGTCGGGTGGCAAATCAAAACAACCTTCACCTTTTCGAGCCAATCCTATTTGCAAACTGGAATAAGGAAAATACAATTCCGTTGTATACCCTTCGTAGTCGATCAGCGCATTCAAACCAGGATGGACATAAGGGATGTGAAAACCTTCAAGATAATTTTCACAATACAGTGCCCAGTTCGCCTTTACATGAAACTCCCTGGTAAGATCCGGGCGGTATACAAAATCATTGAAAGGCATCCAGCTCACACGTTTCATCATGTCGGCAAAAAACACTTCCGGAGAAAACGTATTCCCAAGAGAAGTAAACAACCATCTGCCCCATTGAAACAAAGGTAGACTTACCAAATCATCCTCCTTTGAGGGAAAATTTTTCACTTCATCAAATTCCGGCATGGACTGAAATTTTCCATCATGAGAAAATGTCCGTCCATGGTATCTGCATCTCAACTTAGGAACAGAACATGATTTCTCTGTTACCAGATTAGCCCGATGTGTACAAACATTTGAAAGCAAGTGAACTTTATCATATTTATCGCATGTCAGTGCCAATGGTTCATCCAGATAGCCCGGCAACAAAACAAAAGGATGCACGTCATTCACCTTGCTAACCAGCTCAGTACTCCCCACAAACTGCCAGGAAGTTGCGAAAATCCGTTCCTTACAAAGTGAAAATACCTTTTTACTGGTATAGATATCCGAATGAATTGTTTTGGCTCGGGTGATATCCGGATCCACACTAAAATCCTGCATAGAATAATTCTTGATGGCTGCAATTTAACAAACAATACGACAACCAGTCGGGAAATTAAAAGACAAGTACATAACACGAAGCCTTGCTTGTGAAATACTTTTCTAAAACTCCGGCCACGTGATGGATTTCAATCTTAACCGGATAAAAAACATTGGCAGTATTCAGTGAAATCACACGCATGAAAATTCCAGGCTCAGACAGTAATATCACACAGTGTACGGACGAAGGATTTATTAAATCTTTCGCTGCTAACCGACTTCCTCAGCGGTTAGTTATTGGTTGGATCTTAGATGCTGCGGCGAACACTATTTACACTCTCCGTCACTCAATAAATCCGAAGCGAAGAATTTCAAAAGTCCGGCATTTTCAGGAACCGGTCGCGAAAATTCTGTGCAATTCTCTGGAAGGAACACCGAAGTCCTTCGCATCATGAAATCATTTACTCCATCTGATTTTTAAACTTAATGGCAAAGTACTCCGCTGGTTTTCTGCGTTTTGTGCGGAATTATTAATATATTTGTTTGTACAGATTCATATAATTCAAAAGATGAAAAAATATTTACTCTCTTACCTGCTCTGCATTTTCATTTCGATTAGTTCCTTTGCCCAAAACACCTGGCAAACCAAAGCTCCGTTTATTCCGGGGAAACGTGCAGGTGCAAATGCTTTCGGTATCTCCGACTTCGGTTATGTATTTGGCGGCTGCGATACTGCTGGTCAGGCTCACAACGATTTGTGGATGTATGATCCTGCTGCCGATCAATGGAGTCAGCGCGCTTCCCTGCCGGGACCTGCCCGGTACAGTGGAGTCAGCTGTGTGATCGGCAACAAGGCATACATGGGCACCGGCTTTGACGGCTCGTCCTATTACAACGACTGGTGGGAATACAATGCCGGAACAAATTCATGGATTCAGCTGAACTCATTCCCCGGCGATGTTCGTTCCACGGGCATTTCATGTTCCATAAATAACAAAGCCTACATGGGGATGGGAAAAGGAGCTACCTGGTACGACGACTGGTATGAATACGATCCTGCAAGCAATGTCTGGACACAGAAATCTGCTTTCCCTGCGGGTTCGAGGCAAACCGGAGTAGCTTTTGGCATCGGCAGTTACGGCTACATCGGGCTTGGATCAGTGAACAACGCTTACGCGGTAAATGACATGTACAAATATGACCCTGCCAACGACAGCTGGACGGCTGTTGCGTCTTATCCGGTTGCATCCGGTGTGTATTCACCGGGATGTTTCGTGATCAGTAACAAAGCATTTGTTTGCGGAGGATATGATTATACAAACCTTCACACCGATGGATATGAATACGATCCGGTGGCCGACAGCTGGGCGCCCATCGCAGATTTCAGCAATGTAAGTCCCGCGCGTTATTTTCGGGAGGGATTTTCTGTCAGGGGAAAAGGATACCTGGTTGGGGGGTCCATCGATGCATCACTCGGAACAACCGGTTACAGGAATGATTTAATAGAATACTCATCGAAATACACCGGGATAGAAGAAATCCGAAAAAATGATTTTACCCTTTCCTACGATATTTCATCCGCGGAATTGGTTTTTTCATCCACACGGATCACCGGGGATTATTCCGTTTCTGTTTACCGCAGCTCCGGCAGCCTCGTATGCCGCCTGGATATCCATCGGAATGCCCGGAAATCAATACCGCTATCGATTTCTCAGGGTGTTTACCTGTATGCTGTTGAAAGCAAATCCGGGCAAAAATTCTGTGGAAAATTCAGCGTGGTGTATTGATTTTTTGAAAAAACATTCGGTTGCGAAACCACCTTGCCGCAACTCAGGAGATAATCCCGGTTGAAACCTGAGGCAGCGAAGTATGCTCATGCTAATTTCATGTGGCCGGGCCAGCTATTATCCTCCGGTGAAAAGGATATTTCTTCTGCAGCGGAAAAATCCAACACTTCCAATTGAATCACGCGGGGCCAATCATCCTGTTTATTTCTTCCACCGGACTCCCAAGCGATTCTACCGGATCACAAAACTCTCTATAGCTTCGAGATAACCAGCAAATCCCATCGTCGTTTCAACAGTACTATGGCCGGCGGCAGGGATTCGATGGGCTTCTTTATAGCTACCGCTGTAGTTTGCATACACGACGGCACCGTGGGTGTCGATGTTCAGGAAATCATCGTCTTCGCCATGAATCCAGAAAAATGGCTGTGTGACATGTTTGATTTCCTCGGCATTATTGATCTGAAGATCGGTCACTGTGGACCCTGGCAATGCAAGACCGGAACCGTCCTGTACCATCGTTTCGGCATTGGCAAAAGGTGCTTCGAGCATCAGTTTTGACGGCGTCATGCTGCGCGGTTCAGCAGTGAGTTTTGTCGCAGGCGCACTCCCCATGCTGAAACCATAAATGACCAGCCGGTTATTGCTGAGTCCGTTTGACTGCAGCCATTTCAGTGCGGCATCAACATCGGCATAAAGTCCCTGCTCGGTAGGCTTGCCTTCCGACATGCCGAAACCGCGGTAATCGATCATCATCACGCCAAATCTGTTTTTCCATCCAGTGTTTGCAGGCAGTTTCGCGCGCGGCCAATAAAAATCCATGTGGTCCTTGTTTCCGTGGCAATACATGATCACCGTGTCGGTGGCAATACGCGCCATGTCACCAATATAAATTGCATAGATGGATGTCCCCTGCGTTTCGTCTGGCGCCCGGGAATTCAGCGTGAAAAGATGAACAAGGCTGTCCGGAAAAGCAAAATCGTCATTGAGTGTAAAATCAACTTCACCTGTGTAACGATCCAGATTGTATTGCGATAATTTGTTTTGATTAAAAAGATTATCATCGAGACGGAGACAGGAAATCATGCCTGACATCAGAAACAAGAGAAGGATACATGTCCCGGGCGCGATTGTATTTGTTTTCATTTTTGTTTTGTTTGCCGGTCGTTCAATTCAAACTACATTAAAATTTTCGCGTGCAGCCGATGTACACGCCGAAGGCACCGTTGTTTTTCAGGGGTGTACGGTATTCGACAACTAATTTTTCATTTGATAAATTCGGCGCCAGGATCTTTGTTTCCAAAAGAACATCCCATTGCTTCCCGGCAAAACAATGCCCGGCCAGCGGAAAAAAGAGCCAGTGATTGGTTTGTTTTTCACCGAGTGTCCGCTTTGCCGCGAACTCAAACCAATTACCGAAACCGATGTAAAAATAATTTTTGTGTTTGCCATATTCCCAGAAAGCGTTCACATCGAGTTGGGGATAAACCTTAAATGGCGCCTTTGGACGTGCGATCAGATTGAACACAGGTGAAATACTAAGGGCCGGTATGTATGCCTGTTGTCGCAGGACCTGCCTTGTGGCACCAAGTTCCAGCTGAACATTTCCAAAGAGAGCAGAAGTGATGTTCACTGCCCCAAACGTGGTGAGGGTACTGTCGATGCCGTACCCATAATTAGCCGTCAGGAAGGGCATCGGGATGGTAGTCTCTCCAAACTTAATGAGCGGACCGCCAACAGCCAGACCGGAAGCGTGTTGTTTTGCTGCGAGCGGCTTCACGTAACGCTCCGGAGCACAGGAGAAAAGCAGGAGAATGAAAAGATAGAATATCTGCTTTTTCATACACAGCGATGAGAAACAAAAATAGGTTATAAACAAACCATTGATTATGATAGATCTCATTCCCCTGGGCAAATAAAAATATGTTGCTTCAATTTGCCGGGGATTTGATTGACCCGATTTCAGTGCTTTACTACTACTCTTCACATTTTAATTCTATTCTTCCCCATTCATTTCCCAATCAAAAGGCTTTTCCTGCACTTCTCTAAAATCATTAGAAATTTGCCCCCGTATTCAATCCGGAAACCATGACATTCTCTCTACGGGTATAACCGACGGATTTGAAATTGCAGGGATGCGGGGACAAAAGGCTTCCTTTTTTAACTTTGCGGGGAGGAATTACTCATCTTGCAGACAAATATCCCGTGTTTGAATAATATATTTCCAAAAACCTTTAAAACCATTCAATTTTGTCACTTTAAATCACAAAATTGGAATTTATGAAAAAGTCGATCGTTGTTTTGCTGCATGTTGGTTTTTGGTTGTGTTTTCTCCTTTTGATAGCGATTATGGTAGGGGTATTCTACAGAAGCAGCGGCCATTCGATAGACCAGACTGAACGGGTTATCAATGCTTTTAAAAGTATTTTCACGTTCGCACTTTTTCC
>DAORHY010000109.1:7864-10372 GCA_035438225.1 Bacteroidia bacterium | reverse complement strand
TGGATCCAAATCCCGCAGCAAAACAACGCGGGCATCCGGCTGGCCTTTTTTACTGACGGTAGCAAGGGTCATGGCATTGGGTTCTTCAACTTCCGATTCCATCGCCTGTGCCATCCATTTTTCGAACTGACGAAAAGGATTTTTACCAATTGTCTTTTCGTCAAGCTCAAATGAAATATAATCTGTCCGCATATCACGGATCATCTCGCGGAGTTTAACCATTTTATATTTTAATTAAATTCATGATTTGTTGTGCATGATCTTTTGAATTCACTTCCCGAATAATCTCTTCTATTTTCCCATGCTCATCAATGATAACGGTTGTCCTGTAAATACCCATATAAATTTTCCCGTACAAATTTTTCTCACCATAGACGTGGTAAGCAAGAACGGTTTTTCCATCCTCATCCGATAAGAGCGGAAAGGGAAGGGAAAATTTGGAGGCAAATTTCAAATGCGATTTAACAGGATCCTTGCTGACACCAAGAACGACAATTCCTTTCTGAATTAGCGCTGCATAATTGTCCCGTAAATTGCATACCTCAATGGTACAGGTTGGGGTATCGTCCTTTGGATAGAAAAAAAGCGCAATTTTCTTTCCTCTGAAATCTGCAAGGGAATGCAGTTTCCCTTCCTGATCGGGCAGACAAAAGTCAGGCGCTTTCATTCCTTTTTCTAACCCATACTCACCTACTGATTTCATTTTCAATATTTTGCAAATTCAATACTATTCACACAAAAGAACTTCAGGGTCGCATTTCCTGTAAGTTTTCGGGACTTTATACCCAAACTCAGACTCAATTTTATGGTAAAACTACGAACAAAAAACACACGAGGAACATTCGGTATTGGGGACGTGAAACACAAATGTTGAACCCGCCTTATAGCTGTCGACCTCTATATCTGCGAAAAGCATGAAGAAAGCAATACATCTTGATCCGGGCGTTGGCCGCATCCTTGTTTCCGAACCCTTTCTACTGGACAGTTATTTTAAACGTTCCGTGATCCTTCTTGGGGAACACAGCGAAGAAGGAAGTGTCGGGTTTATCCTGAATAAACCGACCGATCTTAATTTAAATGATGCCCTGGAAGATTTTCCACCCTTTGAAGTTCCACTCTATTTCGGCGGACCGGTTCAAACAGATACAATTCATTTCCTGCATACACTCGGTGATAAATTGGAAGGATCCAAAAAGATTCTCCCGGGAATTTATTGGGGAGGGAGCCTTGAAATGCTGAAACTCTTCATCGATACGAACCAGGTTACAAGGAATGATGTACGCTTTTTTGCCGGATACAGTGGTTGGGAACCGCATCAGCTCGAAGACGAACTGAAAGGCCGGACCTGGCTCGTCTCAAATTGCAAAAAAGATTTTGCATTTTCTGATCATCCTGAAGATCTCTGGGGACAAGTTCTCCGCACAATGGGAAGTCAATATGCAATACTGGCAAATTTCCCGGAAGATCCGAGCCTGAATTAAAAGAACACCCCTACGATTAACATTAATACGCAAACACCCGGAATTTTTCCGGGTGTTTCTTTTTATATGGAATTTCAATAGCAAACCACATTTGCACAAACACTCACTCCAGACCAAACTTTCACTCAAAGTCTCAGTTCATCCGAGATCAAAAGAGCTGACTCTTCCAATGCTGCTTCTGACCTACTTCGTAAAAAAAATTATTCAATCAAAATTCGAAACGTTTGTATCTCTCCGGCAGCATCCTGAATTCTCAAATGGGTAAGTACCCTGAGCGCAGATGCTGAAATGAAAATCCATTGTGTTTCACCAATTGAAGAACGGAGAAAATCTGTATCTACATTGATCCGGGTGTGTTTATATCTGAATGGCCCTTTTCTAAAAAAGCGGCGTTGATAAGGTGGCGGGAAAAATTCAGATTCAGATTCAAATTCAGATTTTTCAATTTGGTATTCATGAATCTTGTAAAAATTGTAAATAAAAAAGCCTCCTTCTTAAGGAGGCTTTTTTTGTGGAGCTGGCGGGATTTGAACCCGCGTCCAGACAAGCAATCAACTCGCTTTCTACATGCTTAGTGTTATTTTTTTGTCGGCCTTTGGGCTGCTAAACACTCGCTACCAAAAGGCGTAGTTCCGATAGTCTTAGTTGCAGCATCGGAACAATACTGCAAAGCACTCTCCATGCGATACTTCGGATTTGAGAACGGGTGAGCAGGTCCTCAGGAAGTAGCTAGCAGGTTAATCTAGGATTAAGCGGCTAACGCGTAGTCTGTGTTGCCAGTTAGGCAGTTGGGAACCGGTTTTAACGAGCCTTACTCCCGACGCTCGGCATGCTTACTGGTCAATTTCACAAGCTGTCAATTCCTGTCAGCCCCCAATAATATACAAAGATACGCCAGAATCTCCGATTTATTCGTTTAAAAATGGCTTGTTTTCTAAAAAATTTCCATCTTTGCAGTCCTTATTCGGGGTGTAGCGTAGCCCGGTATCGCGCCACGTTCGGGACGTGGAGGTCGTAGGTTCAAATC
>DAORHY010000109.1:0-7764 GCA_035438225.1 Bacteroidia bacterium | reverse complement strand
CTGCCACCCCGACTTAAGAGAGAGGCTCCTTCATGAGAAGGGGCCTCTGATGTTTTCCATGGAATCCATTTAAAAAGACAGCATTTAAATAGAAAATTTTCATGGGATATTTTGTTTACATTCTACATAGCAATTCGAAATTAAAATATTACACCGGAAGCTGCCAATCTATCGAGGACAGATTAAACCAACACAATCGTGGTTACAGTCGGTTCACTAAAAGTGGAATTCCCTGGAAATTAGTATGGTTAAAAGAAGTGCTGGATAGAACAGAAGCACTTCAATTAGAAAACAAAATTAAAAAACGCGGAGCACAGCGGTTCCTGGAAGACAATGCATAGGTATCGCGTGGCGCCATCGGCGCCAAGGGCGTAGGTTCAAATCCTGCCACCCCGACTTAAGAGAGAGGCTCCTTCATGAGAAGGGGCCTCTGATGTTTATAGAGTTGGTTATTGGGGTGGTTGTTCGTAGTCGGTAGCCGGTAGCCGGTAGTTGATAGTCGGTGATGTTTCAACGAAAAAATAGCGCCCCACTTTTCTGCTCAACAATCTAAGATTATAAATCTTAGATCTCCAATAAAAACCGTTTTTCTAATCCTACATTCTCACCAGCTTCATTTCCTCCCCATTATCAGTACGAAGAATGTACATGCCTTTCATGAGATTGGTGATATCGAAATGATTCGAATTCTCAATACGGAGAACGAGTTTTCCGCTGAGGTCAAAAATTGAAAATGAATATGTTTTATTCAACTTGACTTCATTTCCTGTAGCAGGATTAGGGAAGGCCGTGAGGTTTGGATACAGAACGGAAGGATCCCATTCAAAGACTGCAGTCATGGCAAGGTCGCCGTGAAGTGTGACCGTTCTGACGGGATTTTCACTTCCTGTTTCCAGCCAGTTAACAAAACGATACCCATAATTTGGAATGGCTTTTACAGTCATTGGAAGTTCCTTGAAATACGTTCCCTCCCATGGCTACACGGACGAACCCACCCCAGGCCATGCGGCTTTGATACGCAAAGAATTGATTTCAATATATCCCTGTGCTCCATCACTCACATCCAAACGGATGTGCGCAGTGTCAGAGAGGTAAAAGTAATCGCGCAATTGTCCGAATTGAATTCCCGGACGCAAAGCGGCAAATTCAAGCTTGTCGGCAACACCGTCATGCCAATTCGCCATCGACGAAGGTGTACTCCAACGTTCAATGTGTTCCTGCATCTCAGGCTCCAGGATTGCCTGGATTTCGTTGAACCTGTTTTGTACAAAGGATGTCCTGAAGTACGAATTCATCAGATCAGCAAAACGAATAATCCAGGGCCTCCTGAATGCATTGGCGGTCAGCATCCGCTTTAACAGAGAGTCGCGCTGGATGTAGAGGTTAAATGTCAGATTGTTGTCAGTCACATGATCGAAACCAATGTCGAAGTCATTTGCAATCCATCTCCATTTGCCGTCGTAACCGTATCGCTTATTCGAAGGGTCTCCGTTTCTTAATTTCCAGTAGGTTTTGTTGTGATCGGCATTGCTCTTGTTGGTAAACAAGGTTGCGATCCAATAGTCACTAAAGCTGCTGAGGTCCATCTTCGAAGCAACATAATCGAGGTTGGCGGGAACATTCAGGTCATGGCTGAGTATGAAATCACGAAGGCCGGTATATTCCAGTTGGTCCGCATCCGTACCATTTACAATCTGGAACATACCGTCCAGGTTATCTTCCATGAGGATGATACTGTCAGGCTCAAGGTCGTAGGAATACTGCAGTCCCCTGACATCATTCAGTTCGCGGATGTCCTGAATCCCCCAATATTCTCCATTGATAAACGTAACCGTCATCCGGAAAGGCTGATAGCCAAAATTCAATCCACTGAACAGCGACTGTATCGCCGCATCACGCATCATTGTATTTTTGTAATACCCCCATTCATTTCCGTTGTTCCGCAAAATGAACCGTTTGAATTTTTCCTGGTATTCATTCGTTCCCGGTTTTTTCAATCCGTGGAAAAAAGGATACTTAAAATTATTCTCCGTATCATAATCGCTGCGGGCATAGACTGTGAGTGCTTTTTGTCCAACGGCACGGATCCATTCTCCGCGTACACGGATACCGACATTTTGCGACAATTGCTTCTCGCCGGATTCGTCAAAATATTCGAAGTGGCACATCTTTTCAGATGCACGCCCCTTGAACTCATAATTTCCGGTCCATGAACTGTCACGAAACGTTGCTCCCGGTATGTAAACTCCTTTGTAATAATCAAACAGATTTCCCGGATCAGTGACCAGGGAAATCACAGGCAATGTATAACGCCCGGAGGTCATATGCGGGTGAATAAAATAGGAATGTGTTTTCACAGGGCCCAAACCATTCACAGGATCATACACCCGTGCACGGATGATATGGGCTTTGAACACAGTACCTGCAGGTCTGCGCCAGAAAGCAACAGTTGGTCCCGCTTGCGCTGTCGGGGAAGTACGGATGTAACTGTAGGGCTGATGATAACTCTGGGAAGCCGTTATGTTCAGCTCGGGTTGTCCGGCCGGAATTGAATCGTAATCCAGATGTATCGGTCCGGTGTATTCCAGAGAACGGTCATCCGGATCACTGCTGTCAAGCGTGTATAAAATCCTCGCTCCGGCAGGCGCTGAAATGGAAACATCAATCGGATGATCAAAATATCCAGAGCCGATGGAGAAATCCGGGGTGCCGGATGAATCCGTGGGCGGCAGAATTTTAAATGGAAGCACATTTTCAGCCACAATAGTTGTATCATCCACCGATACGAGCTTGATCCTGCATTTGCTTGAATATAAATTTGGAACCGTCCAGGCAATACCTTTCAGTTCAGTGGCAACATTCGTCTGAACCGGCTGCCATGAATTGCCGTCATCGGAAGAGAAATAAATATCGATACGTTCAACGGAAGGGTCATTTGCCCACCAGATAGCCGATGGATCATTGCCGCTATAAACACTAAAAGGATTGGGAACTCCCAACGTCAGCTCATGCAGTTGATTGTAAACTTTCCCGACCGGATAAATTGCACCCAGGTCTTCTCCGTTCATTCCTGCAGCGAGCGCCGGGGAACCGGGCAAGAGACGATAATCGTGATGATCTGCATCCCGGAACATCGGATCCGCTTCGAATATGTGGTTGCCCGGATCCGGATCCATTCCATAAACATCGCTGTACTGAACATCAACCGTGGCGGTACTGTTCAGAAAAAACGGGGAAGGGCACTTCCAGATAATGTTGTTGTAGGTGATGCCATGGCCACCACCCAGGCCGGGATTCTTTTCCACAAGTTCGATGCCGGCATCACATCCCACAATTGTATTATTAAAAATATGCGCCAGGGAATTATCCTTCACAGCAACACCGGCACCGCAATTATAAAACACACTCCCGGTGATAGTTACATCCTGTGCACCTTCACCAACCGAAACACCTTTGTCCGAGATGTCATGAACATAACACTGCTCCACAAGCGCTACCGAACCATTTCCTGTAAAATTAACTTACCCAAAATCGATGGCATCAATATTAAAACCGCGTCCATATTGTAATGTGGATCGTCGCAATACAGTTCCCGGCGGAGAATTGTCAAAGTCAATTCCATCTGCCGTCATAAACTGAAAAAGACAATCTTCAACCACAGAAAGTGTCCGGATGAGGTTCAGTTCATAGTAATTACTGAATTTACACCTGCGAATATTAACAGCAACTGCATCTTCTGAAATTACTATCGGATTATCTCCCTGAAAATAATCGTGTAAGTATGAATCTTCAATAGTGCCTGAGGCACCAGCCATTACTTTAAACTGACCCATTGAGGAATGAACAAAATGTACATCCAGGAATCCGCCATTTCCGGTCACTTCTATTTTGCCCCAGTTTTTGCCATCGGCAGCCATGATCTGAACAGGTTTACCTGCTGTGCCGAGCAACGAAATCTTCGCACCCTGCTCACCAACAATTGAAGCGCCGGTATGCATCTGCAGTAGTGCTCCTTCCTCGATCGTGAGTGTGACATTGGAAGCAATTTTTACATCTGCAATTACATCCACATTTCCGCCGATGGAAAGATTGGATAAAATTGTTCCCTGAAGGGTTGTTGCCGAGGCTGCATGGAAGCAGAAAGCGGTAAGAATTAGAAAGAGTAACCTTTTTTTCATTTTGCCTTAAGCCTATGTTAATACTTCATCATCGATGAAGCACAATTAAGCACGGCAAGTTAAGACAAGTTTACCAAGTTTTCAAAGCCGGATAGTCAAGGAAATGAAGCAATCAGGGTCTCTCCATGAGGTATTGATGAAAAACGGAGAAATCCGGTTTTAAAACGATTGAATTCTTGGATTTATCTGAGATTGCAGCAAGCTGAGCCGGAAGTGTTAGTCTGACTTTTAGAGTTTCTTCAACAACATCAATGAACTTGGAAGGATGTGCAGTTTCAAGAATGATCCCCCTTCCCGAAACGGAATGTTCTGTCTGCCATTTTTTTAAGCCAAGATATCCGACAGCCCCGTGTGGATCCATCACATAAGTATACTTCTCAAAAATCTCTTTCATCGCCTCGCGTGTCTGGTCATCATCGAATGAAAATGCAGAAATATCGGCTCTCATTTTATGGACATCCTGATCATACAGGTCCATCATCCTGGCAAAATTTGAAGGATGTCCGACATCCATGGCATTCGAAATCGTGGCAATGGTTTCTTTCGGATGGTATTCTCCCGACTGCAAATAACCAAGAACGCTGTTGTTAAGATTATTTGCAGCAATGAACCGTTCCACCGGCAGTCCCATTCTCTTCGCCAATAAGCCTGCGGTCAGGTTTCCGAAATTACCGCTTGGCACTGAGAAAACAGCAGGTCCGGGGTCTTTTGCCTGGAGCTGTTTCCATGCATCGATATAGTAGAAACTCTGTGGTATTAACCGGGCAATGTTGATGCTGTTTGCACTGCTTAGTCTGTATTTCTTTCTGAGTACGGCATCCAGAAAAGCCGATTTGACAAGACGCTGGCAATCATCAAATGTTCCCAGGATTTCCAGCGCAGTTATATTTCCCCCAAGGGTGGTCAGTTGTTTTTCCTGGAGGGGACTTACTTTTCCGGATGGGTATAGGATGATCACCTCAATTCCCGGTACATTGAAAAAACCATTGGCTACTGCGCTGCCGGTATCACCGGAAGTTGCAACAAGGATTGTGAGTTTATCATTTTCATTTCTGTTCAACCAGGCCATCACCCTCGCCATAAATCTTGCGCCGACATCCTTGAATGCCAGTGTAGGGCCATGGAAGAGTTCCAGCACATAAGCATCCTCGCTAAGGGCAACAAGCGGAACGGGAAAATTCATCGCTTCCTGTGTGAGCTCCCGAATTGTTTCAGCGGGCATATCCTCCGACAAATACAGGGAGGCAACACTGTTCGCTATTTCATCGATGGAGAACTGAGAACATTTCTTCCAGAAGAATTCCGGAAGCACAGGAATCCGTTCTGGCATAAATAACCCATTGTCATCCGGCAGCCCTTTCAGGACGGCTTCTGAGAGTGAAAAAAACTTCTTTTTAGTATTGGTTGAATAGAAACGCATAAAATCTGATTACGATGATGCGATTACCCGGACACCTTTTTTGTTGACCGGTGAAACAAACACATCACACTTTGTTTTGTGTTTGAGAAATACTTTTTTCATTTCACCGCCGACCAATGCGGCCATTTTTGCCCCGCTTTCAAGCGCAAAAATTGAAGGCCCGGAACCGCTGATGCTGCAGGCCAGTGCGCCTTTCAGCAAGGCTGCCTCCTGCACCGTGTGAAAATGTGGGATGAGGGCAGCACGGGCGGGTTCCGCGACATAATCTTCCACAGCACGGGAAATGAGGCTGTAATCAGAAGCATACAAACCGGCAACAAGAGCAGCGGTATTGGCCCACTGGCGTATCCCTGTTTGCAATTTTATTTCTTTCGGGAGCACTGCCCTGGCATCGCGTGTGAGCACTTCCACATGTGGATGCACGACGACAACAAATAACCGGGATGGTACGGGCAGGGAAATGATATCTAAAGGATCGTACGAGCGGATCAATACAATCCCACCGAGCAGACAAGGAGCGACATTGTCAGCATGTGCTGAGCCGCAAGCCAGGCGCTCCCCTTCCATTGCAAAATGGACAAGAGCCGTTCTGGAAAACGGTTTCCCCATCAACTCATTGGCAGCCACAACGGCAGCTGCGCTGCTTGCAGCACTGGAGCCCAATCCGCTGCCGAGCGGCATTTTCTTTTGTAATACAATATCAAATCCCTGGTTTGATTCCATATACCGCAACATCGCAGCAACCGACACCGCGGCAGTATTTTTTTCGGGATCTGTTGAAAGCTTACCTCCATCACCGCTTAATTTCACAATGCGGATTTCAGAGCGGTCATTTTTTTTCATTTCCAGGACATCGCCGGGTTCGTTGATGGCAAGACCCATGACATCAAAACCGCAAGCCAGGTTAGCGACTGTCGCCGGTGCAAATACACGTACCGTTTTATTTCTCTTTGCTGCCATTTCTACTGCTGTTGATCGTCAGATGGAGTCGGGTGAATCCTCTGAATCTATTCAAAATAATTTCCGATGCTGATAATCTCCGCAAACACACCCGCAGCGGTCACTTCTGCCCCGGCTCCCGGTCCTTTCACAACAAGCGGGCGGTCGTGGTATCTTTCTGTCGTGAACGAAATAATATTATCACTCCCCGACAAATTATAAAACGGATGTGAAGAATCTACTTCCTGCAATTCAATTTTCGCTTTTCCTTTGGCCAAAGAAGCGATGAAGCGAAGAACTTTACCATTTTTCATGGCTTTATCCCGGCGTTTCCCGAAAACATCATTGTTGCGCTCAAGCTCTTTCAAAAAATCTGTAACTGTTTTCGCTTTCTGGCATGATGGCGGGAGGATCTGTTCAATTTCAATATCCTTCATTTCGATTTCAAGTCCCGTTTCACGGGCAAGAATTAACAATTTCCGGGCAACATCTTTTCCGCTGAGATCAATTCTCGGATCCGGTTCGGTATATCCCCGCTCCATCGCTTCTTTCACGATCGCGTGGAATTGCGTGCCTTGCTTAAATGTATTGAAAATAAAGGACAGGGTTCCGGAAAGAACAGCTTCAATCCGGAGTATCCTGTCGCCGCTGGTGAGCAGATCAGTGAGCGTATTAATCACCGGAAGTCCGGCGCCGACATTGGTTTCATATAAGAACCGCACATTTCTTCGCAGCGCAATTTCACGAAGCTTTTTGTAATTGCTCAGCTTCCCTGAATTTGCAATTTTGTTCGGCGTCACAATGGAAATACTGCTTTCAAGCACTTCTGCATAGTGCGATACGATTTCTTCACTCGATGTACAATCAATAAAGATACATTGTGGCAAATTGTATTCCTTCATTCGCCGGATAAACATCCCGATGTCCATCGTTTCGGAAGATTCATCCAGAAGATCCTTGTATTTGTTCAGCACGAGTCCATCCGGATTGAAGGTCATTTTCCTGCTGTTGGCAATGCCGGCAACTGTAATTTCAAGTGACCGTGCATGCCTCAGGTGTTGTTTGTGTTTTTCGATTTGCCGGAGCAGGGTACTTCCGATCAACCCGCAACCAACAAGAAATACGGAAAGTGTTTTTACATCGGAAAGGAAAAACGCCTGATGCAATGAATTCAGCGCCTTGTCCAGGTTTTCTTTCTGGACAACTACGGAAATATTTAATTCTGAC
>DAORHY010000108.1:0-10400 GCA_035438225.1 Bacteroidia bacterium | reverse complement strand
GATTTTTCTTTTCGTCGTCGACGATGACAGCAGTAATCATGATGAGCCGCAGGCTGTTGTTTAATTTACCCAATATAGCAAAACAAACAGGATTTTCAAATCCAGGCAGGGCATTGGCCCGTAAGCGGGTAATGAACGCCCGGGGCACACGATTCAGGAATAAGCGAAAACACGTGTTTTGTGCTTCAGAAAGAGCATGCTCAAATCTCCACTTCTACCCTTGTCCCACCTCCATGTCCATCAGGAGTATTGAGATTCACGATCCTCGCCTTGATAGTTCTTCCATAGGCTTTATTAAATGCATTTATCCTTTCAAAAGTCAGCGATGTACCGCGGGATACATGATCACCTTTTTCTAATTGATTCCAATTTGAAGATGTGTCAAATCCGGTTCCATTGTCTTCAATGGATATCAACACTCCCTCACCTGTCCGTTTCAATGTAATCTTTATTTTTCCGCGTCCTTCAATTTTACTGATTCCATGTTTGATTGAATTTTCCACAAACGGCTGCAACAACAGCGATGGAAGCATGAATTCCTCCAAATCAATTCCCGGTTCACATTCAATCTCAAAGTCAAATCCATTTTCAAACCGCTGCATTTCCAATTCCGAATACGTGCGGAGTGCATTGAGTTCCTCTTGGAGAGAAACTTCCTGAACCTGTGAGTTGTCAAGCGTGTAACGCACAAGTTTGGAAAATGAGGTCAGGTATTTCTCTGCGGATTTCATGTCGTTATGCTGCATGAAATTCCGGATTGAATTCATCACATTAAAAATAAAATGCGGATTCATTTGGGCTCGCATCGCTGTCAGCTGAAGCGATGCTTGTTTTTGTTCCACTTCAAATTGTCTCCTGAATTTCAGAAGCCTGTTCTTGTACAATATCCACAAGGCACCGGAGAGCAAAAGGAGAATAATGATGAGAAACCAGGGGGTCTGCCACCATGGTGGAAGGATGGTAAAATGAAAAGTCGCAGGGTGTGAACTCCAGATCCCGGTGGGATTCATTGCTGAAACACTGAAAATATACTTTCCGGGACGAAGCGAAAGAAATTCGACTTCCCTGTTGTTCGTATTTGAAGACAAGGTGTCTTTCCCATTCGTCAACTCAACCGTATAGGCCATTTTTCCACGGCTCCGAAAGGAAATCCCATTGAACCCGATGTGGATATTGTTTTGATGACTTCGGAATTCCATGTTGTCGGTATACCCTGCAAACGCATTGTTTACCCTCAGGTCAGTGATGTGAATAAACGGCGGTGTGTGATTTACAAAATCAACCTGCGTATTAAAAAATGAAATCCCGGAATTGGCAACCACATAAACTGTGTCCTCCAACACCGCAATGTCATTGATCTCATCGCTCAGCAAACCATTCCTGTTTTGGATATTCACAACACTGAATTTTGTCTTATCGTCCGATAAAAATGTTACATGCCCAACTCCTTTGTTGGTGGCGCACCACACCTGTTCTCCCTGAACACTTATTTTGTTTATGAGATCACTGCACAAACCGGATTCTTCGTTTACAAAAATCAATGTATCCTTTCTCAGGACAACGAGACCCTTCCCCTTCGTGGCCAGCACCAGGCAATCCTCCATCCAGCCCATATCATCGACCCTCATCTTCTCCAGTAAGCGATGATACAAAGTGGTTTTACCGGTTTGCTCATTGACCAAATACACACCCGTATTACTCCCAATCAGGAGGCGATGATCCGGTGATTCCGAAATACAATTGATTCGCTGGTCAGTATTGCACATCAACAACAGAGAATCTCCGGAAGACGCAAAGAGCGTTCCGGAACCGGCACCAACGATACTTCCATTGTAACGTCTGATAAATCCCGTCTTGATCCCGAGTACTCTTCGTACTTTAAACGGATGAAATTGCTCATCCTTTAAATAACCCGGAGCAAACTGGCTCATGTAAATTTTACTGTCATTGCGAAATGCAGACAGTCTTACAACCGGCTGCTCCGTCAGGTTCAATTCCGGAACCCGTACAATTTTTGGATCCGCACCATTGATACGGACAAGCGCCCCACTCCAGTAACCCGCATATACTGCACTGTTCAAATCCGTGGTCAGGCTTACCGGTTTCTGCAATAATATTTCCCGGAATTTTATTCCTTTAATTCCATAACCGGGGGTGTAATAAACTCCGTTGTTCAGTGTCGTAAACCAATATCCGCCTTCATGATCTTCCAGGACGGAAGTAACGAAGCCATTTTCCAGGTAATGTTGTGTTGAATTTGAAAAATCTCCGGAACGGTAAACAAAAACTCCATTCTCGGAAGACAACCATACCTGTTGCTGTGAATCACTGAACAAATTCAAAATGTGCCCGGGGAAGGATTGCCGCAGAATGCAGCTGTCGCCATTGATTTCAAATAAATTTCTTCCCAGCCCGAACAGGATGTTGTTCCGGCTAACGGGCATGCACAAGAACCGGTTTGAAAATCGTACATGGAGAGGATACAGCGACGAAATCCCTTCCCTCTTCCATTTCACTGCAATCGACCCTGTAGTCTCATAGGGAGAATATACGGATGGCAGCATGACTCCGGGAGAAACTTCTTCGATTTGAAAATTGGATTCACGTGCATCTTCGTACCTGCAATTCCAGGATACTGACCCGGTATTGCTCACCCGCATTATTCCGGAACCAATGATGGTTACAGATACATTCTCCTTTTGGTCCACGAAAAAATCGGCAGGTACTTTATTTTGGATATGATCTGTGAGAATGCGATTGTAGACAAACGGGCGAACAACGTTGTTCTCAATATAAAAGAGGCGCCCTGAATAGGTGAGCATCCACATCCGCCCTTTTTCATCTTCCTGTAATTTAAAAATAGTGTTGTCGCTCAACCCGTCTCTGGAAGTAAAAGTCCTGAATTCGTAACCATCGTATCGCGCAATGCCTCTGTCTGTTCCAAACCACATGTTGCCAAGGTGATCTTGTTTCGCAACATATACTTCACTACTCGGCAATCCGTCTTCGGTAGAAAAATGATGAAACAGGGGTGAAACCTCCTGTCCGTATGTGCAGGCAGGGACCAACCCGTTAAACACGCTAAGCAATAAAATAAAAATAGATTTGCGGAAATTACTCATAACACCCGGACAAAGCGGATCTTTCAAATTTAAGCTTTATTGAAAGGATTTACAACCGAAAAATCTCCGGAGTCAAAGGAAACTTCAGCGCATTTCCTGCGCTCCGAATTGCCGGACTAGTGCTGCACCTGAAAATTGAAAACGTGTGTGATACAAAAGCATCACAGATGGAAATTCCCTCTGAGGAAATGCGAAATCACAAATAGAATCATTGCTGCTGTCCATGTGCTGAACAGAAAATAATTGTCGTTCTCTTCCACTGATGTCAAACATTCCTGCCTTCCACCATCTGCCTGTAAGGGTGCATGAAAATAAGTCAGAGCAATCGGAAGGTAAAGGAATTTATGGCAATGGATTGATAAATTATTTTTTTTCATTTTGGTGGTAACGCTCCGGTATTCTCCACAGGCAAAGTGTGAATCGGAACATGCATCAAAGGAATACAAATGATCCTGTTAAATTAGTGCTCATCTGAATTAACTGTTAAAAAACTATCCTGTTCAGGTACCAATGTTCATCTCCTCCGGACCCGGATTTTCAATAATTTATAAATGAGTAAAATCTGATATATATCAGCCATCCTTCAGCCATCCTCATACAGACTCCGAAATCCTTTCGTTATTTATCAAAAAACAGAATCTTAAAGAGGAAGAACAAGTACTGTTAAAAAATCAGGGCACAAACTGCGATTTTTGCATTTTAATCGCTATTTTTATGTCTGAAAATTTAAATCAATTTCTTCCTCCGGTCATTGATTTGAAAAAACTGCGTTAACCGGAATACCAATCATTGTTTATTCTTCACGGCTTCTATTGTGCATGAAAAACACGAAAGAAGCACAACCCGTTTTCATGGTCATGCGTAATGAGCATTGAACACGGACTTCTAAGTCAATTGCATCCGTTACTGCGATACACACCGAAATCCAACACCATGAAAAAACACCTTTTACTCTTCTCCTTCATTTTAGTGACCAACTTGTTGTTTGCCCAACGTCAGGCTTCTGACAATAAGGTGATTGTTATTCCGTGTTCAGAATTTCACATCACCCGCCCATTGACTGAAATTGCAAAGGAATATCCCGTCGATGAAAATAAAATTTACGAAAAAAAGGAATCCGAAGATCGTGAAAACAGGAAAGCTCAGAAATTTCCGAACAAAGCTGAGGACAACCCGAAATATGGGAATGACCCTTCTGTCATCCAGACTAAAATGGGAGATGTCCCCGGGCGCGCACCCATAACAAACTGGCCCGGGCAAACAGCTTCAGGCTTCCGCCCTTATGATCCGTCGGGAGCTGCAAGTGCATCCCATTACATACAGATGATCAATTCAACTACATTTAAGGTGTATGATAAAGTATCCGGTACCGTTTTGCTGACAGCAACTCTTGGTTCGCTGTGGTCTCCTGCAACACCCAACAACGGCGATCCCATTGTCCTCTACGATAAAGCTGCTGACCGTTGGTTTCTCGCCCAGTTCGGTACGGCCGGGAATAAAATGTACATCGCCATTTCGACTACCAATAATCCGCTCGGGACCTATTACACTTATACATTCACCTCACCGGAATTCCCCGACTACCTGAAGTTTTCTGTTTGGAACGGTGCGTACTACATGACTTCCAACCAGACACAAAAAGTTTTTGCATTTGACCGGACCGCCATGCTCGCCGGGGATGCTGCCTCCCGCTCCATCTACATGGCTTTCTCTCCTCCGGAAAGCACCGGATTCTTTTGCCCCTTACCGGGGGATGCTTCCGACGGAGTCCTTCCTCCTGCCGGTACACCTTGCCCGATCTTTTCTTATTCCGACGATGGCTGGGGTGCCGGTTTTTCGGATGCTGTGAATATCTATCAGATGTCAGTCGACTGGGTTCCCGCAACTCCCACCGCAGCAATCACACTCGCAGCAAATGTTCCAACCACAGGTTTTGACGCCTCCTACAATGCAAGTTGGAACGATGTTTCCCAGCCGGGAACTACCCAGAAACTGGATGGTATCGGCGGTGTATGCATGTTCCGGTCGCAATGGAAATCCTGGACCGGTTACAACACTGTAGTCCTCAACTGGGCTGTGAAAATCAACGCAACTCAACGCAGTATCAAATGGTGCGAGCTTCGTCAGGATCAGACAACCGGAACATGGAGTTTGTACCAGGAAGGAATTTACACTCCCGATGCAGCCACACGATGGATGGGAAGCATTGCCATGGATATGAACGGCTCCATCGGCCTGGTTTATTTGAAATCGGATGCAACTTCCATTTATCCCGGTTTATACTATACCGGACGAAGAAACTGCGATCCGCCCGGAACATTACCCATTGCCGAAACGCAGGTTGTTGCTGGAACGGGTTCACAAACCGGAGGGAATCGCAATGGCGATTATTCTCAACTTGTGCTCGATCCGGATGGCGTTACGTTTTGGTTCACCGGTGAATACATGGGAGGAGCGACCGGGACAAGCGCTGCACGGACACGGATTTTCTCTTTCCAAATTCCCATTTGTACAAGCGATGCATCCGTAATTATTTCACAAACCAGCGGTACAAATCCGCTTTGCCCGGGAGCCGCAGCTACATTCACCGCACTCCCGACAAACGGCGGCACCACACCGGCATACCAATGGAAACTGAACGGCACGAATGTCGGGACAAACAGCGATACCTATACGGTTTCCTCTTTGAATAACGGCGATGTGATCACTTGTGTGATGACATCCAACATGCCCGGTGTCACAGCGAATCCCGCCACGTCAAATGCCCTCACGATCACGGTTAGCCCTGTTGTCACTCCATCCATTTCAATTGCAATCAGCAGCGGCAGCAACCCCTCCTGTTCAGGTTCATCGGTTACATTCACCGCTACTCCTGTAAATGGCGGTACTGCACCTTCCTACCAGTGGAAGGTGAACGGAACAAATGCCGGAACAAATGCTGCAAGCTATACGACGAGTTCGCTGACGAACGGACAAAGTGTATCCTGTGTGATGACTTCCAATGCTCTTTGCCTTTCCACATCAGTTGCAACTTCGAACGGAGTGACAATGGCAATTGCTCCGCAAGCCAATCCGGCTGTTTCCATTTCGCAGACAAGCGGGACGAACCCACAGTGTGAAGGCGCTTCTGTTAGTTTCACAGCAACAGTTACAGGAGCCACAAATTCTGCTTACCAGTGGCTGGTCAATGGCAGCAATGCAGGAACAAATTCGCCAACATTTACCACTGCTTCTCTCAGCGATGGGCAAACTGTATCCTGCACAGTAACTGCTACTCCTTCCTGTCCGGTGCTGAGTAGTGTGACGCTCGGAACGGGAACCAGTCTTAGTACAACAACAAGCGGTCTGGCATCGGCTTATGCAACGTATTACGGAAACGGCAGACAACAATACCTCATCCGGGCATCCGAATTAACCGCTTTGGGATTCACCGCAGGTGTCATCAATTCGCTCGGGTTCACAATCAACAGTACAATCGGCGATCCGGTAACTCTGAATGGTTATACAATTAAAATTGCTTCAACTTCAGCAACTGTTTTGAATGCCACGTTTCAATCGCCTGCTTTCACAACAGTGTTTGGTCCGGCGAATTATACTCCTGTGCCGGGCTCTCTGAACAATCATACTTTTTCAACTCCGTTTACCTGGAACGGATCGTCGAACGTGATCATTGATATTTGTTTCTCCAACCAGGTAACAGGCGTTACAGGGTATCAGAATTATTACACAACGAGTTCATTTGTTTCCACCACCTATTATCAGGCTGACGGCCCCGGAGGTGCGGGCGCCTGCACACAGTCAACGGGAACCTCCGGAACCAGAAGGCCCAATATGGTCATTGGCCGGAATACGTATTCGGGAAGTGTTGTTTCGAACGGGATTACCATGAATGTGATCGCCTTGCCGCAGATTACTACTTTCGCTCCTCTCTCCGGAAACCCGGGTACTGCTGTTGTCATCACCGGCTCGGGATTTTCGGGTGTAACAAATGTGCTCTTCAACGGAACACCTGCAACTTCCTTCATCGTAAATAGTCCAACACAGATTACTGCCACAGCTCCTTCCGGAAGCAGCGGAGTGATCACTGTTGTCACATCAGCGTGTGGAAATGCTATCAGTGCAGGTGCATTCAACTATGGATCCGGAATCACGATGAATATTAAATTATTCATCGAAGGATTTTATCTTGGCAACGGAACCATGACTGGGGTGATTTCTCCGTCCGTGACAGACACTGTCACTGCTGAACTTGCCATGGCAGGGCCTCCATATACTATATTGTACAGCACCCTTTCAACTGTTTCCACTTCCGGAAACGGAAGTTTTGTATTTCCGACAGCACCGCTGGGCACATCTTACTATTTAGTCATCCGACACAGGAACGGACTGGAATGCTGGACAGCAGCTCCTGTATTGTGTGCATCGAGTCCGGTTTTCTATGATTTTTCCAATCAGCAAACAAAAGCTTTCGGAAGTAATTTAAGAGCGCTCGGCGATGGAAGTTTCGCAATCTGGAGTGGTGATGTGAATCAGGATGGAATCGTGGAATCCACAGACTACAGTAGTGTGGAAAACAGCTCACAGGTTTTTCTGTTTGGATATGTAAATGATGACCTCACCGGAGACGGAATTGTAGAATCAGCGGATTATTCCCTGATTGAAAATAATTCCCAATTATTTCTGATTGTCACAAGGCCATAAAATCATTCACCGGTTATTCATTTGAGTACTGCTGACAAGCCGGATTATTCACGATGGTTCCATTCCTGCTTTTCTTTCTGAAATAGTTGCGTATTCCAGATGGATGTTCATAAGTACAATGAAAATACTGACGATCATCATACACTTTTAATTGGGACTGAAAGTATCTTTATACCAGTTAATTTCAAATGGATCGATCAGGCAAGCAAGCAGATATAAAGGTTTTAAAATACTCTAAACTGTTTCGCTGCAACACAGAATAAAAACTGTAAGCTTGGTTAGGATAATAGGAAATTAATAAAGAAAGCGGCAGAATAAGAATTTTAAAAGATTTCTAAACTACCGTTATCGTAAGGCGAAGTTTAACGACTCCGCCTTATTTTTTTATGAACAGCTGACTACCCTTTCAAATGATACGATTTGCCTCCGGGTGTTCGCTGCTGTGTTTTATTTCATAAAACCTTCCTTAGTATTTTGCTTCCACAACCTTTATTTATTCAGGTGTAATCATTCCGCTCTTACTTTTTCATTTTAAAGGCATCCATTCGACTCTCTTTTGTATTCTCCCTGGAAGATTTCCGGTCTTTCCGGATTGTCTTATTTACACTACATGAATGTGCAGAATAGGTATGATTTCAGGGTTTTTTAATGATTAACTCATATTGAGTCCAGTAATGATGCCTAATTTTGCAAGCTGACTATCTAATCTCTATGCAAAATAAGTACTTAACAATTGCGACTGTCTTTCTCTTAACTGTTGCTAAAATTGCCATGGCCCAAACCCTGCCTCCCGGATTTAACCAGGTTCTTGTGGCACCCGGAATTACGGCCCCGACGACCATGGCACTTTCTCCCGATGGAAGGTTTTTTATCGCTCAACAAAGCGGACAGTTGCGGGTGGTAAAAAATGACACACTTCTTGCCCGTCCGTTTATTTCGCTGAATGTAAATATCGATGGAGAACGCGGCTTATTGGGTGTAGCATTCGATCCATCTTTTGCCACAAATCAATATGTCTATCTCTGCTACACAGTTGCGAGCGGACTCTTTAACCGCGTGAGCCGATTTACCGCCAGCGGGGACACTGTAGTGCCGGGTAGCGAAGTGGTCATCATCGATCTCGATACCCTGATCGCCAATTATCATGGCGGCGGACATCTTGATTTCGGTCCGGACGGCAAATTGTACATCGCCGCTGGTGAAAACGGAAGACCTTTACTGGCACAAGATCCGGACAGCTATCTCGGGAAAATACTGCGTATCAATCCGGACGGATCAACACCCGCGGACAACCCCTTTCCGGGACCTGGAAAAAGGCAGCGTGTTTGGGCCTATGGCCTGCGCAATCCCTTCACCTTTTCGTTTCAACCCGGAACTGGTAAATTATTTATCAATGATGTCGGTGAGATTACCTATGAAGAAATCAATGAGGCCACAACAGGAGGCGGTAACTACGGCTGGCCCACAGCGGAAGGAAACAGCAGCAATCCTGCTTTCGTAAATCCGTTTTATTCTTACCTGCACGGAACCGCTTTGGGACAAGGTTGCGCAATTACAGGCGGGACATTTTTTAACCCGGATACTACGAACTACCCTGCAGCTTATCTCGACAAGTATTTTTACATCGACTACTGCGGTAACTGGATTGATATGGTATCACTGAGCATTCCACCGGTTTGGACAAATTTTGCAACGAACATCGCAAACTATTCTGTTGGTATGCTGACAGGACATGATGGCAACCTCTATTTTCTTTCCAGAAACAATGAAGCTTTGTATAAGATAGCATACTCTTCAACCACTTCGCCCCTGATTGTCAATCAACCGCAAAGTCAAATCGTCTCGCTTGGATACCCTGCTGCATTTTCTGTGACGGCAAGTGGTGTGCCTGTACTATCGTATCAATGGTACAAAGATACATCCCTCATAGGTGGTGCCATTGGAAGCACCTTTACCATCCCTGCTGTTGCTTTCAGTGATTCCGGAAATTACCATGCTACCGTTACAAATTCTTTTGGTACTACAACCAGCAATAACGCACACCTGACGGTTACTCCCGATCAACCGCCGCTTGCTGTCATTGACACTCCAGCCACAAATACATTTTATACTGCAGGAGACATCATCCATTATCACGGTATCGCAACGGATCCTGAAGACGGCGTGGTTCCTGACAGCATGTATGAATGGCTTGTCGTATTTCATCACGACACCCACGTTCACCCGGGTCCTGCCGCTACAAGCGGAGTCCGTTCGGGTTCATTTACCATCGGAAACGTCGGTGAAAAATCGACAAATGTATTCTACCGCCTCTACCTGATTGTCCATGACTCTGACGGGATGGTCGACACTGCATTTGTTGACCTGTATCCTAAAATTTCCACATTAACCATCACTACCCAACCACCCGGATTGACCATCCATCTTGACGGCCAACCTTTCACTTCACCGCATACCGTTTTAAGTGTGGAAGGCATGTACAGGATGGTCAGTGCCCCTGTTTCCCAGTTGTATGGCCAGACTCCGGTAGTATTTACCTCCTGGAGCAATGGCGGAACACTTACACAGACTTTCACC